>JBDHUJ010000061.1:0-2848 GCA_039809105.1 Saccharimonadales bacterium (SeqCode) | reverse complement strand
AAGGCGTTCCGCAAGGGCCCCATTGCTAGTAGTGACGTTTCCCCCTCTACCTTTGAACAGAACGTAGCCTTCTCTATTCCTTACGACTCCGTTGCGCGCTTCTAGGCGCCCGTCGAGTTCTTCGGTGGACATAGCTGCGCTGGCATCTGCGACGAAACTGTCGAAATCTGCCGATGTGGGCGGCAGTTCGGGGATACGGAGTTGTTCTTGGGGCTGGTTCTCGGCCATCTGCTTACTCGGAGTGCTCTAGCTTAACCTATGGAGGCACTGTATGTATATTATATCAGATTAAAAGTATATTTGCAATACCGAGATTAATATAAACACCGAAACCTTGGTTCAGGATACTGTTACTCCAGCTGTGCTACTAGTTCGAGAGGAAGTCGGTGACGAGCTGTTCGTATTTGGCGGAGTCGTGGTTCCAGGAACGGAGGTGGCCGCCCTGATGGAAGTCTTCGAGCGTGACGAGGTCGGGCTTGGCCGCGGCTATTTGCTTACTGGCGTTCTGCGGTACGGTCGGGTCGTCACTGCTGTGGATGATGAGCGTCTTTTGCTTGATGTCGCCGGCCGTGGTACTGATGCTGCTTACATCAACCCCGGCCCGGAGCCTCATGGCGAGCACGGTCGGGTAGTAAACGATGCCCGGGTAGCCATTTTTCTCTATCTGGCGGTGGATTACCTCGTTCCAGTCGAGTGCCGGCGAATCGAGTACGACCTTGCTGACGGCCGGGTCGCTGGCGCGTTTCAGGTAATTCTCGACCAATGAACCGCCGAGCGAATCGCCGTACAAGCGTATGTCCGTTGCGCCCTGCTCTTTGGCATATGCCACGGCCGCCTTTACGTCTTCCCACTCGGTACCGCCGAAATGGTTATAGCCGTCGGGCGACTGCGGGCTCCCCGTGTCGCCCCGGTAGTTTATGACGAGCATGGTATCGCCGGCTGCGTGCACCGGTTTGACGAACCGCAGCATCTCGTTCTTGTCTGCACCGATACCGTGCACACCGATGGTCCAAGTGGTTTTGCTTTTGCCTGGTACGAGCCAGGCGTTCATGGCGCCAAGCGGACTGGCGTACTGCACCGTTTCGTAGTCCAACCCAAGGGCGGCTTTAGGGTCGCTGGTCCAGATGTTGCCTTGTAGTGAGATTTTGTCGCCGACGCTAGGGGTCGCACCGGTCAAGCCGGTAAGCTGACGGGTGGCGGTCTGCTTGCTTGCGTCGGTGCTGGACGGCGCGTTGAATATGCCTATCATGCTGCCATCACTGCGGATGCCGCCCACCACGCCCTGCACGTTGTAGGCGCTGCCCGAAATGGTGTAGTTACTGCCGTCGATGGATTCGACGGTCTGGTCGTATTCGACCTTTTGCGGGTTTATAGCGAGCAGCTTACCGGCGCCGAGCCAGCCTATGACCGCAAGGGCTACCAAGGCTAGAAGTAGCAAGATTATGACGGTTGTTAGTATTGGTTTCCAGATGGGGGTATGGGTGGTTGTGTTTGACATGCGCGGCATTGTAACACTGCTTACGTACATGCTCTACGATATTTCCTCCCAAAACACGAAAAATGTGTTGTGGTTTACGCTATACGTTGCGGTGAGTTGCGAAATGGTGCGGAGCGTGAGACAGTAGAGGCAGAAAAAAGGAGGTAACATGGTATTTTTCTATATATTAGGGGTGTTTTTGTGGATTATGCTCTCGCTCTGGCCGGCGTTTATCGCCCGACGCAAAGGTTATAGCTTTTTCCTCTTCTGGATTATAAGCCTGTTCTTCTGGTGGATTACCCTGTTCGTAACGCTGTTCCTGAAAGACAAAGTCGACCACGAAAAAGAATTCTACGAAGACAGCAAAGAGTAACTGGCTGTGCTAAAAGAACGCTTCAAACTCATCCCGGCCGTATACCTTGTCCTGCGCCGTGGCGACCAGGTGCTGTTGCTCCGCCGGGCAAACACTGGCTACCAAGACGGTAAATACGGCTTGGTGGCCGGGCACCTGGACGGCGACGAGCTGGCGACGGCGGCGATGGTCCGCGAGGCGAAGGAAGAGGCGGGCATTACCATCCGGCCCGAAGCCCTGCGGTTCGTACATGTGGCGCACCGGCTGAGCCGCGGCCAGCTGGGCCAGGAACGCATCGACATATTCTTCGAAGCGACCGAATGGGATGGTGAGGTTGTAAACGCCGAACCCGAAAAGTGCGACGACCTGTCGTGGTTCGAAATCACTGCGCTACCGGAAAGCATGCTCCCGTTCGTCCGCCGGGTGCTCACCGACATTGCCCGCGGCGGTCAGTACTCCGAGTATAGTAGTGAGCCCGTAAGCTAACTCAAGGGTTCCATCGCTTCGTTGGGTATGGAAGGGGTGTCAGGGCCTATCCCTCTGCTAACCAGGCCATCGACAGGTACGATTCCACTCTCGATTTCGGCGGTAGTCCTTCGGATTCTTCGCCAATGAGAGGACACATAGGATTGCCTGCAAGCATCGGGCCTGAACTGTTGTATCCATTGTGCGAATTGCTGGCCATCCTGGCTCGGTGCTGGCGAATAGTAGTGCCGAATCGGCCCCTGTCGTTCGTCCTGAAAATCGGGCGCATCTACGGTTGCTACTAATCCTGCCGCCTCCATCTCGCGCATAAATCTATAAGGCACTCCAGAAGTTATTTTCATACAGTTTATAATCGGGTACAGGTGCGTTACTGGCGGAACCTCCTCTTCTGGATAGTCTCCCTGGGCTGGAGCCCACTGCCGTTAACTTAAGCCCCCCACCCTAGAACACCGTTTTCCGCTGCCGCTTCCACCAGCCCAGCAGGTGGTTGCTTGACCGCTGTTCTCGCGGGGGCTTCCGGTCTTTTCGTGTGA
>JBDHUJ010000060.1:0-3112 GCA_039809105.1 Saccharimonadales bacterium (SeqCode) | reverse complement strand
TACATGAGAGCCACAGCCACGCGCGTGGTGATTACGCCGACACCAACCATGCCGAGAACATGTGGAGCGTCGGGAAACGGCACATGCGCAAGCTCTACGGCGGACGGCTGCTGACCCGCCGCCTCGAGGCTTTCTGCCGTGAATGGATGGCCCGGGCCAACAACCCGGAGCTGTTTGCGAGTCCTACCGAATACCTGCGGTTTACGCTTGTTCCGTGTTAGTTGACTGAACCCCGCTCTGATTTGTCGCGACAGACTTGCTAGTTTATATTTATAGTTAATGAAGACATCTCGTACTAAGAAAAAATTATCTAGGCGGGCAAAGATTTGCTTGTTGGTTATTGTGTTAATTTTTGTTTGTTCTATAAGCTGGCTTGTCTTTACATATCTGTTGCCAGCTCGACATCATTATTCGGCAAATTTTGATTGCGGTGATGGTCGCGTGCCGCAATCGGAAATTGAATCATTTATAGTGGCTCATCAGACGGGGGGAAGAGCTTCACTGAAGATACTCGCCGTAGACGGAATGACTGCCATGGATTTTCGCGCGACATGCCACAGCCTAGTCACCGACCACAAGAAGCTATATAACAGCCAGTATTCTTACGCAGATGCCTCACCCATAAGCCCTATTACTACCTCTACATGTAGCCTAGAGATAGAAGATGTCCAAACGAGCATAGTTCATTGTGGACCGAACAACACCTTTGAGCTAAAAAGCCAGTGACCAATTCGGGCGCACCGAGGCAAACAATCCTTTACTAACATTGGAAGCACCTTACTTTTACGCTGTAGCTCTGGTGCAAATAAGAGCCGCATAGACAGGCTTGACTAGAGTAAAAGAGATTTACTGATACTTGGTGAGGGCGGAGGTGGCGGCGGCGACTTGGGCGGCTTGTTTGCTGGGGCCCACGCCTTCGCCTTTCAGCTGGTCGTCGACGAAGACGCCGACGGTGAAGGTCTTTTCGTGGTCGGGGCCTTCTTCGCTCAGCACTTTGTACACTGGCGTCGAACCGCCCTGGCTCTGGACGACTTCTTGCAGGTGGCTCTTCGGGTCCATCCAGGAACCACTCTTCAATATGCCGTCGAAGGTGCTCAGGATGTTGTCGGTTATGAAGACTTTGGCGGCCTCGTAGCCTTTGTCGAGGTAAATGGCGCCAATGACCGCTTCAAAACTATTGGCCAGAATCTGTGCGCGGGCCCGGTCGGTACCTCGCTTTTCACCCCTCGAAAGGCGCAGCAGCGGTTCAAAGCCTAAACGCTCAGCGGCCGCGCCGATACTTTCCGTACGGACGAGCGAGGAACGCCAGTTAGTCAATATACCTTCTGGCTCGCTGTAGTTGCCGTAGAGGTATTCGGTTACGACCAGCTCTAGCACTGCATCACCGAGGAATTCGAGCCGTTCGTTGTGTTCGAATACGGTTTTGCGGTGCTCGTTCAAGTACGAACGGTGCGTGAAGGCAGTTATAAGCAGGTCGAGTTTGGCGAATTCGCCGCCTAAGTCTGCTTTTGCCAGTTCTTGGTAAGGTGTCGTATCCATAGCGTATGACGTATTGCGTATGACGTATTCCGTATGGAGCGCTATTGGCTTAATACGAAATACATTATACGAACTACGTGTTTTATTCCTTTCTTACGTTATAGTTTTGCTTCGCGGATTTTCTTCATCCCTAGCAATATTAACTTGCCGATGTCTTCGTAGGCAATGCTATCGACCGCTGTCGTAGCCGGCAGCCACTGGATGTCGCTGAGCCAATCTTCTGGGTGCAGCCGGTTGGTGTTGCCCAGGCCCTGCACCAAGTAAATGTGCATGGTCATGAGCACCAGCGTGTGGTTGCGGCGATAGCGGAAATTGACCTTGCCCAGCCAGTTCATGACCTTCATTTCCTGCAGGCCGGTTTCTTCGCGGATTTCGCGTTCTGCGGTGTCTTTGGGCTCTTCGCCCTCTTCGACGTGGCCCTTCGGTATGGTCCAACGGTTTTTAGCGTCCTGAATGAGCAATATTTCCAGCTCGTTGGTTTTTTCGTTACGACGGAACACCACACCGCCAGATGTGGTTTCGTGCACGACTTCTTCGATGGTCGGGCGGTAGCCACGGACGAACTTCTTTATGCCCTGAATGGGCTTTTTGAAGTCTATCGGGCGGCGCTTGCTGGATTTATCGGCTTTGTCGGCCGCCGCATCCCCCAAGGGTTTCTTCTTGGGTTGGTGCTGTTCGTTTTCGGCCATAGGATTACTTTCCTTCAGCAGGAGCTTCCTCTGCGGGTTTATCTGTCTCGTTTGACGCCGATTCCCCACCTTCTTTGGCCTTGAGCGCTGTGCCGAGCACGCCGTTGACGAACTTGCTGCTGTTGTCACCGCCAAACGCCTTGGCCAGTTCGACCGCTTCGTTTATAACGACCTTCGGCGGTACATCCTTGGCATACAGCAGTTCGTACAGGCCCATACGCAGCACGACCCGGTCCATGCGGGCTATCTGTTCTATGGGCCATTCGGGTGCCAGTGGGCGAAGTTTTTCGTCGAGTTCTGCCTCGTGGCCGGCAACGCCTTTTACCAGCTCTTCTATAAAGAACACGTCATCGACGGTTTCTTCGTAGCGGGCGATGTTACGCTTCAGGACGGAGTTCAGGTCGAACGAATTATCGCCGGCTTCACGGCGAAAATCCTGCTCATAGAGCGTCTGCAGTGCGACTATGCGGCCTAAATGGCGGTTTGAAGCCATAGGAAAAATCCTTTCAGCTTACTTAGCTGCGGCGAGCTTTTTGCCAGATTCGCGGACGGTGGTGCGGGCCTTAACTGGTGATTTCTTGTTGACAGCGCGGGCCAGCTTGAGAACAAGGTGGCTGCGGCGTGCGCCAGTGGCGCGCGGGCTGGTTCGCTTCTTTGGTTTACCCATAGATGTGCTAACTCCTTCGTCGAAGTTCGTGTATTAGTTACTATTTAGGCACCATTATAACCTGTTTTACCCTAAACCTCAAGCCGCTTTGTGATAGGGTTCACTAAACTAAAACGGAACATCCCGTAAACTTGGAGATGTAAAGCTACCAAGTAAAGAGGAGATGTTCCAATGTCAAAACTACCAGATATTCCTGGGAATAAAAAGTGCTGGCTGG
>JBDHUJ010000059.1:0-3536 GCA_039809105.1 Saccharimonadales bacterium (SeqCode) | reverse complement strand
CCCGCCGGCTGGAGGATTTCTGCCGGGAATGGATGGCAAGGGCCAACCAACCGGAGTTATTTACCAGCCCCACCGAATACTTGCGGTTTACGCTTGTTCCGGGTTAGTTGACTGAACCCGGGTCACAGCTAGACAGCTGAACGTTTAACTTTAGGCCATGCGAACGCGGACCATGGCGTGGCGGATGACTTCGTCGCCTATTTTGTAGCCCGCTTGGAGCTCTTCGCTGACGACTTCGGTGGCACCTTCGCCTTCTTCCATGCTCACCGCTTCGTGGTACTGCGGGTCGAATGGTTCGCCGACAGTTTTTATGCGTTCGACGCCGATATCACCGAGTGTTTTTTCGAATTGTTTGACGATGCCTTCGACACCCTTTATGTAGTCGTTGCCCTGCAGTTCTGCAGGTACGTGCTTGAGCGCACGCTCGAAGTTATCGACTACTGGCAGCAGATCACGGACGACGCTGGCTTTGACGACGCTCTTCAGGTTCGCCAGCTGCTCTTCGTGGCGACGGCGCACGTTGGTCACATCTGCCCGCTCACGTTGCAACGCTTCGGTCAGCTCGCCGACTTGCTGCTGCAATGCGACGAGTTCTGCCGCAGCTACATCTTCGTGCTTTGGATGTTTTGGCGTTTTTTTATCAGTCATTTGTTTCTCCTTGTGTATCACCTTGACGCGATGCTTCTGCGACCTGTTTCATGGCAGCGAACGTGTCGGGGTCAGTAACTTCTTGCAATAAGACCTCGGCTTCCAGCAAGTCCCCGAATGCGAAAAGTGCTGATTTCTTGGCCGCGGCGTCGGAGCCCGATAAAACACCCTCGAGCTGGTCTGCAGCTTGCGCAGTCAGCGCGACCGTCTGGACGCCAGCATCGAAATAAGTCTCGTCTGGCAGTTCGGCGTTAGACATACAGCGCTTCCTCCAAGGTTTTGCCGGTGTGGGCGACTAGCGCCATAACTTCGCGGTAGCTCTGGCGGGTCGGACCGAGCGTGCCGATGTAACTGTGGTCGCTGAACGGGCTGCGGAACCGGCTGATTATGAGTGTGACGCCAGCGGTACGGCCGATGGGGTTTTCGCTGCCGATGTACACGCTCAGCGGTTCGTTCGGCGCGGCTTCGTGCAGCCATGGTTCCAGATTATCCAGCAAACGGGCGACCTGCTGCACCTGCTGGCCGCCGATGAACTCCGGCTGGTTGAACAGGTTGCTCAGACCACTCATGTACAACTGGTTGCCGATGGTCGCGAGGCCGAGGTTGTGGGTCAGTTCGACCAGCGTGTCGACCGCGTTGCGGATGGTACGTTCCGGCATGCCGCCGTGCTGCACGCGGGCACTGAGGGCACGCTCGGCGCGGGTTTCGGGCAACGCGGCGTTGTGCGTCAGCGTGTTGACGTAAAAACGGTAGCCTTTGTCGGTCGGAATGCGCCCGGCGCTGGTGTGCGGCTGGGTTATGAAGCCCAGGCGTTCCAGCTCGGCCATTTCGGCACGGATGGTCGCGCTCGACACATCGAATACCTTGGCAAGCAGGCTGCTGCCGACCGGGCTGGCCACTTCGGCGTATTGCTCAATAATAGCGGAGAGGATTTGCTTTTGCCGCTCTGTCATGTCTTAAAGTATACGCTTTTAGCACTCAAAACTCAAGAGTGCCAGAGTGCTAGCCTGGAGCTACCGTAGTGCCGTTGTCGTATTTGTTGTTGATCCACTGGTTGCCGCTGCGGCTGCCGTCGAAGTCCGTAATCGGACCGTACGTACCGCACTTGCCGTTCGCACCACGCTGGAAGATGTTGTTCTTGAAGACGATGTTCGTGGCGTTCGTAGCGTCGTTGCTGTATGCTTTACTGCCGGTAGCGCCGCCATACGCGCAGAAACCGACGCCGACGTTGTTGGCCATGAACAGGTTACTGTCGATAGTGTTATTTTTTATCGGCGCAAAGTCCGGGTAGCCGGACATATCCGCCGAACACCCGAGGTCGTCGTTGAACGGCCCTGTAAAATCACAAGATAACGTATTGTGCGTAAGCGTCGTGTTTTGCTCTGCCCTAAGGGCGGAGGCGTGCGGGCAGGTGCCAGATGAAGCTTGCGGGCAGGGACTGGTGTCCAAGTTTACGCCGTGGAACCAAGAGTCTTTGATGTTGCAGGTGTTTTCGCAGAACGCGCTGCGGTTGGTGTGCATGATTTCGGTACGAAGAATGGTAAAGTTGTAGCCGTCCACACCACAGCCAACGCAGGCGACGCCACCGAACGCGACCATTGCACCGTCAATCTCTGAATCGGTAATACTAAAGGCGTAACCGGCCGCTTCCATGCCGCTGACGCCAGTCTTGATTTTTGAACGGCTGATAGTGACGTTGTTGGCGCGGATTTCCAGGCCATCGCAGGTGATATTTTTGGCATCGATGACCGTGTTGGCTGTGGTGATAGTGCATGGCCCAGTGTAATTAGTGAGTGTCACCCCACTCGGTACGCCAGTGTTACTGGCGCCAGGCCAGCAGCCGCCCATGCCGTCGGGGCCGTCGGGCACATGCTGCGTGCTCGTTGCGCAGCTGACCGTCGTACTGAATTTTACGGCCGAGCTGGCGGAAGCGTTGGCGTCGGAAACAACACTGGCGGTGCCGCTGCGGGTGCCGGCTTCGGCTTCGTAGTCGGCGGTCGTGGAGGTAGCGGCGTGGGAGCTAACGAGCAACAGTGTACCAACAACGGCAAATACGGTAACACTAGCGATAACCACTCCGTATTGCCTCGATTCGGACAGCTTATCTAAGAACCTGTTCATAACCCCGTCTCCCGACTCCAAACCGCCCATTTTTGGCCAAAATCTGCCTGTGACTCGTCGCCGTAACACCGTTACGCCTCCTCCCCGCAGGCAGATTTTGACTCAAAACTGGACAATTTGGCCCAGGAAGAGAGATTATGAACAGGTTCCAAAAAGGCTTTCCCGGGTTTGGCCAACTTTTCACGCTTTGCTTTGGTATTCATCTGCCCACCGGATGCGCCGCTATCCGCCACGACTGATGCCGGCGATGTCACCGTGCCGTTTTCGGCTTCGTAAGCGGCGGTCTGCGTAGCCGCATGGGAACTCGTGAGCAACATCGTACCGACTGCAGCGAACGCCAGAACCGCCACTCCACCCGAAAACTTGCTGGCGGATACACGCTGAAGTACTGTCCGGCCCGTATGGCCGAGTTTTTTAACCACACCCCTACCTGGGATTTTCATAAGCGTTATTATCCTGTATTAGGAGTTCTGGCGCAACGGTATTATCGTCACAATGTCACTCTACCATGCCGTTGCCGCTACCTCAGGGTACGACCCAGTAGGGATTATATGGCTAGTTCAGGGTGTGAAAAGCCTTTTGAACCCATCCCAAAACCCGCTTTCGAGCTGAAAATTGTAGAACGGCATTGACCATCAGCCTCAACTACTGTGGGAACAGCTCCCGGACCTTCGGTGCCAGTTCGTCGGCCCAAATCTGGTAGCCGGTGGCGCTCGGGTGGGTGTGGTCGGTGGTGTTGGCGTCGGTGCCGACGGTGGCGGCGAAGG
>JBDHUJ010000058.1:0-4177 GCA_039809105.1 Saccharimonadales bacterium (SeqCode) | reverse complement strand
CCGTAGTGGAAACATTCCGGGCACAAGGCGGGGAACTGCTCACGCAGCTCAGAAATACCCTGTGGCAGCGGGCCTGGTCTGAGAAGTTCGGGACAGCTACTTCGGTGGGGTGAGTGGGTACTTTCACTGAAGCTTGCAAATTTAGCAAAATTGTGCTAATGTTTATCCTAGGAACCCAAAACAAACATGCCCGAACAGTTCCCATCAGGTCCAGCCCCAGACGCAGAACATAGAGAGCCACTAACGCAGGCTCGCTATAAGTTTATTTATGCGCACCACACCCCCGAAAACATGGGCGAGATAAACGCCCACCTTGAAGACGTTGATGTCATAGCGTTCGAACCGTTCCACGCCATTGACGAGGCCGAGCGTACGTTTGTAGAGGGTGTTATGAACAGGGCGCTTGCTACCGAAGCTACGGACGACGACAAGCAAGCTGCGTTTGAATTTCTAGCTGATCTCGATAGCGGAAGGTTGCCACTGATGGTACTAGAAAGGTTCGTCGGTAGCGGTAAGAGTTTTGCGCTTATAGATATAACTACCGCTCACCCAGAATACCATCGCCGTGATGAGGTTTATGAAGGTACTAAGAGGGACATCAGAGATGCGTTCTTGGGTGGCAATCGAGACAATAAGTCACTGCGTGGTTATTTGGAACGGCACGTAAAAATTACCGCAACTAGCCACGCGGAACGCGAAGCGGTTATGGCGGACCGTTTGCGGCAGCTGGGTCAGCAGTATCCGGGCAAGCAGATTGGTGTGGTTATCGGCGCAGCTCACACCCTTGTCGGCGATGCTATCGCCCAGGAGGCAGAGACTTCTATGGTCTGGGCCGTAGGGGCAGGCAACAACCCTCGTTTGCATTACGAAGACGAAGCTATACGGACAATGGTTCTAGAGCAAAAAACGGAGATTGACCCAGAGCTGCTCGACAAAATGTTGCTACAGGAGTACTTTTCACAGTTTGCGGAACCAAGCCGTATGGCGACACTTAAGGAGACGAATCTTGGACAGCAGGCTGCAAAACCTATCGATATCCGGTACATCCAGGACGAGCTTATCGATACCATGACTCCAGAAGAAGTCTCGGCCGTGCTTGCGGAGTTAGATGACATACGAGCGCCGTATGATGCGAAAACTAATCTTAAGCAAGAGTCGGTGCGCGACGAGCTAAGGGACAAAGTGAATGTTCGCTTGAACCAGTTAATCCAGGCGCACGCGATTCCGCAACAAAACCGCCCCGATTAATCGGGGCGGGAGGTGCTAGCGTAGAGAAGTTATTTCTTCTTGGCAGCTGGTTTTTTGGCTGCGGGCTTCTTGGCAGGTGCTTTTTTGGCAACCGGCTTTTTAGCCGGAGCAGCTTTTTTAACAGCTGGCTTCTTGGCGACAGTTTTCTTTGCGGGGGAAGCTTTGGTTACGCCGGCAGATTTCTTGGCGCTACGAGCGAGCTGAGACTTCTTGCGGGCGGCTTTGTTCTTGTGAACGACACCCTTTTTAGCAGCCTTGTCGAGTTCGCTCTTGGCTTTGTCTAGAGCTTTTACCGCGGTCTTTTTGTCTTTGGCGCCAAGGGCTTTACCGAAAGACTTTATAGCGCTCTTCAGTGAACGCTTGGTCTTGGCGTTGCGGACCGTCGCTTTGCGAGTGGTCTTGACGCGCTTTTTTGCTGATTTGATGATGGGCATAGAACGTTTTGTCCTTTTAGTTAGTTACAGCGTAAACTATAGCGGTTATAACAACAGTTGTCAAAGAGAGAGTAGAACATTTAGCAGATATCATGTTGCAGAGGGCGGATGGAACTGTGCTAATTCTTCGCTACTTGCTACATGTCTGTCTGCGAAATCTTGCGACGCAAGAATGCTTATGCTATTATGCCAACAAATAATAAAATACAAATATGCCAGAATCACAAAAACAACTAGTAGAACGGATACAACAAGCACAGAACGTGCTGGTTACGGTCAGCAAAAATCCCAGCGTCGACCAGCTGGCCGCGGCTATCGGTTTGACGTTGGCCCTGAACCACTTGGGCAAGCACGCGACAGCGGTATTCAGCGGCGAGGTGCCGAGTACGCTCGAGTTTCTGAAGCCCGAGGAGACGCTCGAAAAAAACACCGACTCGCTGCGTGATTTCATAATCGCGCTCGACAAGAGCAAGGCCGACAAGCTTCGCTACAAGGTCGAAGACAACGTAGTCCGCATATTTATAACCCCATACCGCACGTCTATTTCCGACAAGGACCTCCAGTTCAGCCAAGGCGACTTCAACGTCGAGGTAGTACTGGCGTTGGGTGTCGGCAATCAGCAGGACCTGGACGAAGCCATAACGCAACACGGCCGTATACTCCACGACGCGACGGTGGCGACCATAGCCACCCAACAGGGCGGGGACCTGGGCAGTATAAACTGGTTCGAAGAACAGTCGAGCAGCCTGTCCGAAATGGTCGTGAACCTTATAGACGCATTGGACAAAAAGGCCATGGACAACCAGATGGCCACGGCGCTGCTGACCGGTATCGTCGCGGCGACCGAACGCTTCCGCAACGAAAAGACCACGCCAAAGACCATGAGCGCCAGCGCCGAACTGATGGCCGCCGGCGCCAACCAGCAGTTGGTCGCGACCCAGCTCGAAACTCCGGCCGAACCTCCTGTGTCCGAACCATCATCGTCGGAAGGCGGTCAGAATGGGGACGGCTCGCAACCGCCCGAGGAAGTGAACAACGACCCCGGTATGCTTGCTATCGACCACAAGTCCGACCCGAGCGACCAACCGGCGCCGCCCGAAAAAGAGGAGCCTGAACCGGAAGAGGAAGAGCCGGAGTCGCCCATCGATACGACGCTGACACCGGAGCCCGAAGCTTCCGAAGAGTCGTCCGGACCGCAGGTTCATGTCGACGAAAACGGCCGTCTTAGTATCGAACCGGCGGTAGAAGACGCGTTGCCGCATATCGGTTCGGTGCATGGTACCGCCTCGGAAGATATTTCGGAGCCAGACCTCGAAGCCGAACTACCCGAAATGAATTTCGAAGACCCGGAACGGACCGAACAGGTAGGCCTGACTGCTAACACCATGCCAGAACCGCTGGACCCATCTACGGAAACTCTGGCGCAACCAAGTTCAGATACGCCGGTACTCACGCACGACCAGCCTGCTGTAGCAGCGGACTCGAATGCTCCGGCGACATTACCCACCGAAATCATTGCGCCCACGGCCCCGCCACCACCACCGGCCCCGATGTCGCTGCCGCCAGCACCAGCCCCGGTAGTGGTGTCGAACGACCAGCCCGTGTCGGCTGACCCTTCGAGCGTACCAGCCGCGCCGCTGGCCGCCGAACCGCCGGTACAATCACCATTACCAGTGGTCACGTCCGATGAGACGCTCGACGAAATCGAAGCAGCTGTCGGCAGCAAGTACCACGACATGGAAAGCCCGGACGCCGGTTCTGACGTAGCCAGCGCCCGTGACGCTGTCCAGGCGGCCCTGAACGGCGGTGGCGGCCAGGACGCGGCCCTAGAGCCCATCACTGCTTTGAATGCGCAGCCGTTCGGTACGGTGGACCACACTACGGGAGGAGCGCCGCAAGCTGCTCCTGCGCCACCACCGCTGCCCAACGCCGGCTTCAATGAACCGACACCTGGTACATCTCCCGCCGACGACACGCTCGACATGCCACTGCCAAGCTTCGGCGGCGCCGCGCCTGCAGCGAATCCGCTGATACCTATGCCCAGCGCTCCGCAGCCGGCTGTATCCGACTCCGGTACGCCACCACCACCTCCGGTCCCCCCGCCACCAATCCTCCCCCCACTACAGTAGGATGACCTGAATCTCCAAACCCCGTGAGTCCCGTCATTCCGGGCTTGCATGCCATGGCGACATGCCGTGGACCCGGAATCTAAAGCTTTTTGAGTATATCCAAGCTGTAGACCCCGGGTATAGCTTCACGCCGGGCTGGCTTTGATTGCTCTAATTACTTTCGCCAGCTCGGGTTCGGCATAGGTTTTCGCTTATCGCTCAAACATCAAGCCCGGGGTGACAGGGGTTTTGAGATTCAGATTAGGGTCAGGGCAACTGCATTCTCCCCAACCCCTAGGCCTTGACGGCAAACAAAAAAGGCCTGCATACTTTTGGTTGTAACACTAAAATAAACAAGGCCTTTTTCTATGGGCAATAGTACTATGC
>JBDHUJ010000057.1:0-4570 GCA_039809105.1 Saccharimonadales bacterium (SeqCode) | reverse complement strand
ACGACCAAGCCTCATCGGCCCAAGGCGCGTTCTAATAACACCTAACTAACATTGCGGGGCAACCATCGCCTTTGAGGCGACCCTACTCACCAAGCCACCGGCTTGCCGGTGGTGTCTGACTTTCAATTTACAATTTTGCAATTTTCATTCAATTTTCAAGGTTTCAATGATGTAAACTGGCGGTGATTTTTTGGAAGATAAGTACTAATTCGTGACATTCCTGCCAGTGTAATCGTAGCTCAGGCTTCTTCTCGGGAACCGCGACACTTAACATACGAAGCCAATGTTGGCTTTCCTGGGCTTCTTTCTTGCATATATGGGCCTTGCTTCTGAAATCTTTCTTAGAACTGGCGCCGTTCGCTTCCATATAATTGGCGCCTATACTGGTTGCCGACCTAATAAGCTGTCCTATGAGTGGCCGCGTAATATCATCGTGTTTCAAGTTCCGACAAAGCTTGATAATATCTTCCCCAAACCGAGCAGTGCGTTCCTCTAAGTCATACTTTTGGACGGTTTGGTTCATTGGAAATTGATTGTAAATTAAAAATTGAGAATTGAAAATTGCTAGAGCTTGCTGAGGAAGCTCAACACGTCATCTACATCCTTCGCCCGCAGACTAGCCTTCGTCGGCCCGCGGCCCACTTTGACGCTATATGCTTCTGGCGGCAGGACGGCGAACATGTCTTCGTCTGTCGCGTCGTCGCCGAGGCAGAGTATAAAGTCGTGGTCGTGGATAAGCCATTCCTGTGCCACACGGCCCTTGCTGATGATTGACGGGTGTATCTCGAACACTTTGTTGCCTTCTTTTATGACCAAATCGTACTGCGCAGCGACAGGTTTGAGCAACCGGCGCAGTGCTACCAGGTGTTTTTGTGCGTAGTAGGCTCCCGCAGCGCGGTAATGCCACACCAGTGACCATTCCTTGCGTTCTACGAGCGCGCCAGGCGTCAGGTCGGCATAGTATTCCAGTATGGGTAGCACTTCGCCTCGCCATGCTTTGCTGGTCAGGCCCGCGGTCTTGTGCCAGTTTGTGCCGCCTTTGCGGCGGAAGAGTGCGCCGTGTTCGGCTGCGAGCGCTACTGGCAGGGTACCGAACCAACTTTGCAGCTCCGTTTTGGAGCGGCCGCTTATGATGACGACTTCATTCCGTGGTTCGCTGCCCAGGCGCTTCAACAGCTTCAGTACCTGTAGGCTCGGCCGGGCCTCGGAGGGGTCTTTCATAAATGGCCGCAGCACGCCGTCGTAGTCAAGCAGAATCAGCCGTTTTTGCGTCTGATGGTATGTGAAAACGATTTCCTTTGTCCGTGTAGCGTTCAGGTGCTTCGTCAGTATCGGCCGCGGCGTTACGGGTTTTTGCAGGTTGTTCATAAAGCTGTCCGCCCAGGCTTGTACGGTGAACTCCTCTAGGTGGCGCTGCATGGTTCGGGTGCGGCGTTTCAGCTCTCCCCGGGGCATGCTCAGTGCCTGCTGCAGACCGTTCACCAGCGTAGCTGGCTGGGCGGGGTTAACTAGCACGGCGTCCTTCAGCTCTTCGGCGGCCCCAGCGGTTTCGCTCAGGATAAGCACGCCGTCGTGCTTCGGACGGCTGGCTATGTACTCTTTGGCAACCAGGTTCATGCCGTCGCGCAGCGGAGCGATAAACGCGACGTCGGCCCGCTGGTACAGCGCGGCCAGGCGCTCGAACGGCCAGCTTTCGTAGTGGTATTCTACCGGCTCCCAGGTGGCGGCGCCGAACTTCTTGTTTATGCGTGCGACCAGCTTGTCGACCCGTTCCTTCAGCTCTTTGTACTCCAGAATGTCGGACCGGGTCGGTACGGCCACCATGACCAGCACTACTTTTTTATGCAGAGCAGGGTTGCGAGCCAGGAACTTCTCGTATGCTTCCAGGCGGCCAGCCAGGCCCTTTGTCGGGTCGAGCCGGTCGACGGTTATTATTACCTTCTTGCCGCGGTACTTCCACGCCATCTTGCGCCGTTCGCGCTTTACGGCCCGCTGTTTGGTAGCCCGGGCGAACTTGCCGTAGTCGATACTTATCGGGAAGTTGGTCACTCGCACCACGCGGTCGGGCAGGGCGACCTTGCGCGGCTCTACTATGCCGAGCCCCAACTGCCGGCAGTCCTCCAAGAATGCCTCCGCATAGCTGGTGGTGTGAAAACCGACGAGGTCGGCTCCCAGCATGCCTTGCGCCAGTTCGCTGGCGTGTTTGAGCGGGGTGAACAGTTCCGGCCCCGGGAAGGGGATGTGCAGGAAAAACCCGATGTGGTCAGTGGGTCGCTCTAGACGTAATAGTCCCGGAAGTAGCAATAGATGGTAGTCGTGCACCCATATGGTGCTGCCGGGTTGGCTTAGCGCAATAATCTCTTCGGCGAACAGGGTGTTGACTTCCTGGTATGCTTTCCAACTCGCTGCGGTGTTGCCGTGGCGTACTTCCATGTTGTGAAACAGTGGCCATATAACGCTGTTGCTATAGTCGTTGTAGTACAATTCGAGCTGCTTCTGCGTGAGATGTACAGGGTAGCATTTGTACTTTTTCAGTTCCCGCGCAATGAGCTTTTTGTCTTGCTCGCTCAGGTCGTCGGCGGCAATCCCGGGCCAGCCAATCCACTTGCTGTTGCCCTTGGCTGCATACGACGACAAGCCAGTCGCGAGCCCGCCGACGGTAGGAAAGAATTCGAGCTTGCCGTCGACCCGCTTCACACCTACCGGCAGCCGGTTACTCACAATGATAAGGTTTCCCATATAGGTGCTCTATTTGTACCACAAAACAGAGGCAAAAGAAATAAACTCCCTCACCATGTGAAAGGATACTCCTCTCTCACCCCGCGCTCTGCGCCATGCCCAACCGAGTACGCTTCGCGAGGCATAGGGCTCTCCGGTATACTGGGCTATATGATAACCACGCTGACGGGAGAGAATGATGTGCTGCGGCAGCAAGAGTTGCGGCGGGTTGTGGATGGGTTCGTGGCGGAATATACGGATATGGCGCTCGAACGGCTCGACGGTGAAGAGGCGAGCTACGAGCGCATGCACGAAGCGGTGCAAGGCATACCGTTTTTATCCAGTAAGAAGCTTGTCGTCCTCCGCAAGCCCAGCGCGAACAAAGAATTTACCGAAAACTTCGAGAAACTGCTCGAAGATGTCGCCGAAACTAACGACGTAGTGCTGGTAGAACCCAAGCTCGACAAGCGCCTGGCGTACTACAAGCAGCTCAAAAAACTGACCGAATTCAAAGAGTTCGCGGTGTTGGATACCAACGGTCTGGCGCGCTTCGCAAGCGACTATGCCAAGCAGCAGGGCGGCAGTCTAAGCATGGGCGACGCCCGGAGGCTTATAGACCGAGTAGGGCTGAACCAACTTATTGTCCAACACGAAGTCGACAAGCTACTGGCGCATAACCCGGTCATCGACCGTAAGTCCATAGAGTTACTTACCGAGCGTACGCCGCAGAGCAGCATTTTCGAACTGCTGGATGCTGCGTTCGCAGGCAATACCAAACGTGCTATGGTGCTGTATGACGAGCAGCGTGCACTGCGCGTCGAGCCGCAACAGATTCTGGCCATGCTGGTCTGGCAGCTGCACATTTTGGCCATCGTCAAGGCGGCAGGGGAGCGCAGCACCGACACGGTGGCCAAAGAGGCAAAAATAAGCCCGTTCACCGTCCGTAAAACCCAAGGCTTGGTCCGCAACATTTCCGCTACCAAGCTCAAAAAGCTCATCGCCGACTTGCGCGAGTTCGACGTCCGCCTCAAGCGCGAAGCGCTGAGCGCCGACGAAGTCGTCCGCTACTACCTCCTCAGCCTCGCTGAATAGAGAAATGAGTCTTCTGTCATCCTGAACTTGTTTCAGGATCCATGCCTTGTATCGAGCGAACGTCTTACTCGCCGCATGGATTCCGGACCAAGCCCGGAATGACAACAGGCTATTCAGTCACCGTGACCGTGCCGGTCATGTCCGGATGGATAGCGCAGTGGTACTTGAACGTCCCCACAGTGTCGTAGGTAAAGCTGTAGCTTTTACCGTTTGCCAGGTTGCCGCTGTCCGGACCCTTCTGGCCGTCGGTTTCGGTCACCGTGTGGGCGGCGCTGTCTTTGTTGGTCCAGGTCACGGTCGTGCCTTTTTTGACGGTAATGTTAGCGGGGCTGAAGGCAAAATTCTCTATGGTCACGCCCGTGGCGTTCGGCGTTTCGGTCGCCAGGCTCTTGGACGATTCGTTCATATCGTGGCTGCTCGTCGTACTGCTGGTGCTCGAGGTCGTCGTGCTAGTTGTGCTATTCGTATCATTCGATTTGTTATGCAGGAGCAGCAAGGCGCCACCGCCCAGTACTACTACCGCTACAATAATGCCGATTGCAACAGGCTTATTCATAACCCCTCCTTTGCTTATGCTAATTCCAGTGTACTCTTTTCTTGCTACCCAACACAGCGAATCATCAGCAACGCATTTCACTGGTACCCACTCACCCCAGCGAAGTGTCTCCCTGTAATAATTTAGATTGCTCGGGAGCGGCGAAGCCGCTACCATATGCATTCTAAAGACAGCGGGGTATACCATGGGCCGGCACAAACTCAC
>JBDHUJ010000056.1:0-5727 GCA_039809105.1 Saccharimonadales bacterium (SeqCode) | reverse complement strand
CTACGGCGGACGGCTGCTGACCCGCCGGCTGGAGGATTTCTGCCGGGAATGGATGGCAAGGGCCAACCAACCGGAGTTATTTACCAGCCCCACCGAATACTTGCGGTTTACGCTTGTTCCGTGTTAGTTGACTGAACCTTGATAGGGCCCTCCTTGACAAGGAGCTGACCGTTGCTGTAGAGCGCGATGCGGTTCGGTGACATCTTGAAGCTGGTGCCGCCGCCCACGAGCGTCCACACAGCGCCGATGGGACCGTCCTTGACGGAAAGTTGGCCACCGACCATGACCGCAATCCGGTTATCCGTAACCGCGAAAGAGTCCACTTGGCCTGTCACGGTCACCCAGCCTGCATTCAGCGCACCCTCCTTGACAGAGAGATGGGCTCCGTCGTAGACGGCGATGCGGTTCGGTGACACCGCATAGGATACGACATTCTGCGTGACAAGCGTCCAGCCAGCTCCAATCGCTCCCTCCTTAACCCAAAGGTCTCCGTTGGCATTACGTACAACTACCCGCTGAGAGGTCGACACACCAGGAGACTGAGAACCCCCGACCGGCGTACCGACCCCATTGAAGTCGACATACTTGTCGGCGACGACCCAACGAGTGTCGGTGTACATGCCAGTGCCGGCTTGGTTGTACTCCGAAACGCGGGCTTCGTAGCCACCGCCAGCCTTGAGTCGGGTTTCTTCGACGTAGGCGACGTGGCCATAGGTTCCATTGTTCCAGACGGCTGCGTCACCCACTTCGGGCGTAGTAGTGAGGGTGACGCCGGTCGAGCTGTCGTCCCACTGTTTTCCATTGCCACGTCCTCTGACGTGGTTGGTGATTCCTTGGGACTCGAGCCGGTAGGCAACCCAGTCGGTGCAGTTGCGGTAGCCGTAACCGCGCCCAGACAAGTCGGTGCCATTCTTGCACCACGAGTAGATGCCGAACTGCTTCGAGCAGTCCGTTGCATCATCGTCGGGGTAGCCGCCACCGGCCGAAGCCGGAGCGACAAGTCCGGCCATGCCGAACACGAGCAAGCTCATGACGAGCAGGATTCTTCCGAAGATTGAGGCCTTCGGTTTGGTGCTAGTTCTCACTGTTTCTCCTACGAGGAGTGGGATACAGCAGGACAAATACCTTACTACTTGTTAAGGACCATAAACCTCCCGGTTTAATCTGGTTTCCACTGTTTGTACTAAGGGACGATTATTTATAACACGTGACCAGCAAAAACCAAACGTTAAGCGTGTTCGGGGTTACGATAGTACTGTCATAGGGTAGAATGGAGGTAGCATGGACCAAAGCAGCACACCACGGCAGCATAAAAAACCTGTTGTAGTTATTCCCAATCTGAACGGCGAGGAGGGGCTACAGCAGTGCGTCGACTCTTTGCTGGCTCAAACCGTTCAGCCGCACATCATTGTTGTCGACAACGCTTCCACCGACGGTTCAGTAGCCTTACTCCAAAAAAACTACCCAGAGCTAGAGCTTATTCAACAACGCACGAACATGGGGTATACAGGCGGCGTAAACCCTGGATTCCAGCGCGCCATAGAACTGGGCGCACAGTATGCAGCGCCATTCAATAACGACGCCGTAGCCGATAAAGACTGGCTAAAAAACCTAGTCGAAGAACTAGACACGCACTCAGAAGTCGGTATAGCAACACCGAAAGTTCTGAGCGAAGATGGCAAACACCTAGACAGCACTGGCGACTATTACACCGTTTGGGGACTACCATATCCCCGGGGCCGCGGCGAAACAGACAGCGGACAATACGACAACCAGCAAGACGTTTTCGCCGCCAGTGGCGCCGCCAGCTTGTACCGCGTCGAGATGCTGCGCGAAGTCGGGCTGCTCGACCAAAACTTCTTTGCATATTACGAAGATGTCGATATCAGTTTCCGGGCACAACTTGCCGGTTGGAAGGTGCGGTACGTACCGGGCGCCCGGATTTACCACGCCACCGGCAGCACCAGTAGTAAAATAAAAGGCTTCACCACCTACCAGACCATGAAGAACCTGCCGCTGTTGCTAGAAAAAAACGTGCCGAATCGGTACAAATGGCGCGTCAGCTGGCGGCTTAACCTGGCGCTGTTGCTGTTTTTCTGGCGGGCCGTTAGCCGCGGCCATCTGCGGTCCGCCCTAAAAGGCGACTGGGCCGGAATCACGCTCAGCTACAAAGCCGCAGCAGAACGCAAGCGCATCCAGACAAACAAGAGGGTCAGCGACGAGTACATTTGGAGCATGCTGGTCCACGACCTGCCACCGAATGCCCATGCACTCCGCAAGCTCCGCGGCTTCTGGTGGACGCTGACGGGTAAAAAACGTAAAACGAAAAGTTGACAAACGTTTTACGTTTTGCTATACTGAAGTACATGGATACTACTGTTTCTAGCAAATACCAGGTCGTCATACCCAAGGCTGTCCGCAAACAGCTCGGCATCCGTCCGGGCCAGAAATTGCAGGTTCGGGCAGGGAAAAACGGACAGGTAATCATCACTAAACCAACTTTGACAACCATGCAAGAGTACACCGACCAGTACGCTGGCAGTCTCAAAACCGCCGGTACCGCCTGGGGTAAGGCAGGTATGGACGCAACTGACTGGCTGCGCCAGCAACGGGACAAAGACCGGTAAGACGTATGGTCGCTTACGACTCCAACGTTTTCATTTATTTCCTGGAGCGCAACGAAGAGTTTTTTACTGCCGCCAGCCGGGCGTTGCAGCCGATGGTGGAACAAAAAGAACAGGCAGTCATTTCGGTCTTAGTAACGACCGAGATTCTGAATGGTGACCCGGCGGCCGACCTGGCCCTACTGGAGCAACCGTGTCTTTCGATAGCAGAAGTCAGCCGACCGGTCGCAGAGCTAGCAGGCCGGTTGCGGGCAGCATTCCCCGCGTTGCGCACGGTCGATGCGCTGCACCTTGCCACGGCAAAGCACGCCGGAGCAACGAAGTTCGTGACAAATGACCGGCATTTATACAATCTGTCCTTGGGGCTGGAAATAGTTCCGCTTAGCTCGTGCGAGGATACCCTACAGTGGCCAAAATAGTCATAGACGCACGAGAATCGGGGACAAGTACCGGCCGGTACATCGACAAGCTTGTGGAGCACCTGCACCTGCTGGAGCCGAAGCACACTGTCATCGTACTCACGAAGGCAGAGCGGTTGGAGTACATCGCGTCCGTCGCGCCGAAGTTCGTCGTCGTCGAAACGCCGTTCAAAGAGTTTACGTTCGGCGAGCAGCTCGGCTTCCGGCGGCAAGTAGCCGGACTGGAGGCGGACCTCGTGCACTTCGGCATGGTGCAGCAGCCGATTCTGTACAGTGGCAAAACCGTGACGACCATGCACGACCTGACAACCGTGCGTTTCAAAAACCCGGCCAAAAACCCGGCGGCCTTCTGGGCGAAGCAGCAAGTGTACAAGTGGGTCAATAAACGCGCCGCCCGGAAATCGGCCGCTATCATTACACCGACGGAATTCGTCAAGCAGGATGTCGCGGCATTTACGGGCGTTTCGCCCAGCAAAATAACCGTCACACTCGAAGCCGCCGACCTTATACACGACGCGCCGCAGCCGATTGCCGGACTCGAAGACAGCACGTTCATCATGTACGTCGGGCGGCCGACACCGCACAAAAACCTCGGACGGCTTATGGAAGCGTATGGCGAGCTTAAAAAAACACATCCGGACCTCAAGCTGGTGCTGGCCGGTAAGAAAGACGTGCTGTACGCCGCCCACGAACAGCGCGCTGCGGAGCTTGGCCTACAAGATGTCATCTTCACCGGCTTTGTCAGCGAAGGCCAGTTGCGCTGGCTGTACGAACATACCGCCGCGTATGTCTTCCCTAGTTTAAGCGAAGGTTTCGGCCTGCCCGGCCTGGAGGCTATGCTGCACGGTGCGCCGGTTGTCAGCAGTAACGCGACCTGCTTACCCGAAGTGTACGGCGATGCCGCTCACTACTTCGACCCGCTGGACGTCTCGGACATGGCTGCCAAAATATGCGAGGTTGCCGATACCCCCGCCCTTGCTCGCGACCTCGCCGCCAAAGGCCACGTACGCGTCAAGCAATTCTCCTGGACCCGTATGGCCCAGCAAACCTTGGCCGTCTACGAAAAATCCCTCGGCCTATAGCACCTACGAACCGGTTATGAAGCGACTGTCGCGACCCGGATGAGCGGCACCGCTTATCTTTACCGCAAACATCAGCCAGGCGGCATAGAGCTGCCGGAGTGCTAGCTGTGCGACAGCAGTGGTCGTTTGCGCGCCAGCGGCAGTCGCACGGGCTACGAATGCAGTCACTTCCATGTACGCAATGACGTAGCTGAAGGCAACGACGATGTAAAAAAGCGGTAGGAGCGGCAACAAATACCGCCCCTGTATAGCGACCGCTTGGTGCAAGTTACGATAATCACTAAGATTCTGCGCCCACAGTGCCCCCACATAAAACACCGCTATGCTTCCGAGAAGCACCCAGGGCAACCGGTAGCGTAGCATCGCTCTGAGGAGTAGCGTCATGCAAACCAGCCCAGCTCCGATGACCACCATGGACGGCCAAGCGATTTTCTGCAGCGAAAAAAGCGGCACGCCAGGCTCTACGCGAACCAGCGAGAAAATCTGGAAGTACATTTCGCGCAACCACTTACCCGTAAAACTTACCAGCTCCAGTCCACTCACCGGGCGCTCGTTACGGGTATTATGCAACTCATAATTCCGCGCCCATGGCGCATATGCTTGGCAACGCTTGATGCTTAAGACGACGTGACACTGCGGGTGTGGGGTGCCGTATTTTACAATGTTCGTGCCGTACTGCTGCAGCCAGACGCCGCTCGCCACCACGAACACTGCCAGTGCCGCAGCCTTTATGACCGATTTACTGCTCGAAAAACCTTCCCACAGCTTAGGGGGAAGCGCCCGAACGCCAGCGTAACGCAGCATAAGAATCGCAAAATAGGTGACGACAGCGGCAAAGATTGGCAAAAACGAATATTTCACCAGGGTTGCCGCCAACAACAGAGAACCAAGCACCAACAAGCGTGCGGTTGGCATACTGCCCGATTTTATCCTATCACGCACCGTCCAGGCTTGACCGATGATGATGAGCGTCAACGGCAACAGCAGGTTGTCGTAGTTCAGCTGTGCGAACACGCTGTAGAACACCGGCGTTATAGCCAGCGCGGCGGCGACCAGTGCAGAAACCAGGCCGGAAAGCCCGAAGCGCCGTGCCAGCCGATATACCAGATAGAGCGTCAACAGCCCGAGGCCGATGTTCACGCTCCGCAGAATCCAAACCTGCGTCATTTGGTCGCTCGTGAACAGCCGGATGAATTCCAGCGGGAAGCTCAACAGCCAGTGGTACAGGTGCGAGGCATCACCGACTATCGAACCCAGCTGGTCAAAACCGGCTGGCTGAGAAGTTGCGAACAGGTTCGGATAGTGCGTGTAGTAGTTTATGAGGCCGAAATGGTACGCCTCGTCGTACGGCAGAGGATAGGTGCGGGTAAAAGCGATTCTACCCGCCAAAAAGACGAACATACTGGCTATGCCAACAGGGAGGATATATTTTTTGAGGCTTGCGAGCGCCACGTTTGTTTTCCTGTTTATTTCACAATAAGTTTGTATCTATAATGCTACTGTTTGTTTGCCGTGAATGCAAGCTCGTGTCCTGAAGTTGCATAATCCCTGAAGACCCCGCACTACCCTCCGGCCGTACCGTTCCGGATACTCAGGCTCTTA
>JBDHUJ010000055.1:0-5764 GCA_039809105.1 Saccharimonadales bacterium (SeqCode) | reverse complement strand
GCAAGCCGTTTCCACACGCGGGGCAGCCGACACTGTCTCCGAATACGATCTGGTTTAACACTAGCCAGCACTTTTTATTCCCAGGAATATCTGGTAGTTTTGACATTGGAACATCTCCTCTTTACTTGGTAGCTTTACATCTCCAAGTTTACGGGATGTTCCGTTTTAGTTTAGTGAACCACTAAAATAGAGGCATTGACAATATGTGCATACGTTTGCTATAATAAAGCTATCACCATGACCGGATAGGCCTAAGGTTTCGACCGACCGCCAATGCCGGTCTTTTGATATTCAACGGACTTTCTCAATTGGCTCATGTGGATAATGTACTGAGAAAACGGTTTGAGTAACTTTGAATACTTATGATTCGGTGCTAAGACATGCATAAGCTTGCCTTTTCCCTCTAGGAAGTCCAGGAGGCAGGCGAAGTCGCCGTCGCCGCTGACTATCACCGCTTTATCGTAGTTAGGGAATTCAATAGCGGCTGCATGCAGCACAAGCTCGGCGTCCACATTTCCCTTAACGGTTTTCTTGCCATTTTCAAAATACTGCACAGTCGGCTTAAATACCAGTATGAAACCGGCGGCCTGTAGCTCAGTGTAAAGTTTTTGGTTATTGCTCACCAGGCCGATGAATATAAACGCTCGCTCAACGCCATATTTGTTTTTGAGGTAAAGGCGGAACTTCTTGTAGTCGATGTGCCAGCCCATGGACCGAACGCCAAGGTTTAGGTTCTGGCTGTCGATAAATGCAAATACATGCTTGCTATGGGCCATGGCGTTGCTAAGCTTCCGTCCTGACAGTGGCCGTAAAATCTATTTTGATGCTAGGATTCTGCTTGGCAAATTCTTTGATATCTTGAGCGATTGACTCTAGCGTAATCTCTTTAGTAAGTTCCTGGTTCAAACTGCTTGCCAGGGCCTTCTTGCCTTCGGGCGTCAACTGGACTTTTTTGAGCAGCTTGGGAGATTCTTTGGTATATATGGGCCTGACGAAGTCATAGTGCTTCAGGTCGGTGAGCCTATTGGTCAGCCATTTCTTGTTCTGTTCTACATTATTCAAATCGCGTCCGACGAGCTGGAATATCTCTGTAGTAGTAAGGAGGTCTTTGTCTGGGCTATCAAATATAGTCCGTAAAGCTTCTACGGCCGCTCGGTAAGAAATGTATTTTCCCATCTGCTTATGCTAACATGTCATATCGCTTCCGGTCAACGGCAGTGCAGGTGTGTGTCGAGGGGAGGGCATGTAGTCTTTATTTGTGATTATATTGCTCAAACTACAGATAGTAATGGCATTATTTATTTTTTCCGTATCTTCAAATAGTATCGGCTCAGGTCTATGCATAATACGCGAAGGCAAGCGAGTGCAGGGGTGCAGACGAACACAGGAATAAACCTACCGTTAGAAAGCTCTTCCGCGATGCCTACACGTACTATGCTGCTTGGGCGGAACCCCAATATCCGAGCACAAGACACGTTGCTCAGCCCAGATTGTCTTAATGTTGTTAGAAGAACCCGGTCATCTCGGGTAAAGAGGGGATGAGCCATGGCGGCATCCTCCGTACTTACTGGTTTGTTGTTGCAAACAACAGCGTACGTGAGCCTGCCATGGCTCTACAAGATTATGTGGATTGCGTTTTGAGGGTTAATTCAGGGGTGAGGCTATCCTACATTTGATTTAATATGATATAGTATAGTTCGATATGACTACGCCATATTACAACTCCACCGACCGCTAATTACTGCTTTAGTTTCCTCTGATACTAAAGTTAATTTGGAGTATGTATTATGATTACTTTTCTCGACCGTCTTATTTCCTGCGAGCAAATAACAGAATGGGTGGACCCTAATGATGCAAGGCTGGTGGCGGCAACTGGCGAAAAGGCACCGAACGGTGGCGGGAATGTCCGTGACGCCTGGGAACTTAGCAGTAAGCAAGAAGGAGTGTCCGTAGCGCGAGAGGTGGGCAGGCTAATTATTGGAGATGCAAGCACGTTGCTCGGTGAGGTAAGCGTGGCCTTTACTGTCCACCCCTCTCATATAAAAAGAGGATGGGAGGGTACCGGTAGTGTTAGCGTTGGGTTTACGGATAGTAGGGACTGGGTCAATCGTTTTCCCACGGAACGGTCTCAAATATTTAACCGCGAAGGTCGCCAAGCGTGGGCGGCGGTTGCACTCTGTAGTAACCAGATTGGGCTCGCTGTTTTCGGTATGGAAAATAAAGACGGTGGCGTGGATGCTAGGGTCCAGGTGGTGCCTGATGACGTTTTTGAGGCAATATCAGCAAGCTAGATTTACTAAAAAGAAAGGCGACCAAGTTAGTGGTCGCTTTTCTTTGGCTGGGGATGAGGGATTCGAACCCCCGATATCGGGACCAGAACCCGGTGCCTTACCACTTGGCCAATCCCCAGTATGTACGTAGTATAGATTGTTAACGTTGGTCGCGGAAGGTTCTGGTCTCGTGGGACCTAGACTCACCTTCGGCGAGCCCGAAAGTTCGCTATTGCCAGCATAGCTGGCATCGGAACGTTTCCTTGCGAATTGCCACCGGCAATTCTCACCGCTGCCTCCCTGTCATTCGACAGGGCCGTATCGGATGATACGGTACCACTTGGCCAATCCCCAAAAAATAGAACGAAGAACGTTGAACGGAGAATGTAGATTGAATTCTCGCTGCAACTTCGGTGATTATACAGAATGTTTGGGCTTTTGGCTAGGGCGTGCTAAGCTTAAAGGGCTTAACAATTGAATATACAGAGTGCAGCGAGAGATCTAGCTCTATGACCTGCCGGCAACCTACCTCCAAGCAAGGTGTGGTGCTCCGTCTAGCCCGCCGACGTCGGCAGGGGAAGATGTTTAGAAATCTCCTTGAAGATTGAGACATCCTTTCTTGTCCGTACGCGGCAGAAAGGATATTTTTATGTCAACACAAACTATCGCAAAGGGGAAAACTGCTACGACTCGTCAGATAGATGAGCAACTGGCCGGCGTGCAGAGTTTTGCGAGTGAATCGGTCTGCGCAGGGCACCCCGATAAGGTCGCCGATGCCATTTCGGACGCTATCGTCGATGCCGTGTTAGCACAAGACCCGAACGGGCGCACGGCCGTCGAAACGCTGGTCGCGCACGACCGGGTGATTCTGGCGGGCGAAATCAACACGACCGCGAAAATCGATGCCGAAGCTATCGCTCGCAAGAAAATCGCCGAGCTTGGCTATACCCGGCCTGAATGGGGTTTCAGCGACCAGTCGCCGGTTGAAAACTACCTGCACCAGCAGTCGCCCGAAATCTCAGTCGGCGTGGACGACTTCGGTGCAGGGGACCAGGGTCTGATGTTTGGTTACGCCACGAATGAAACGCCGGAGTACCTGCCGGCGCCCATCAGCATCGCTCATGCACTGACGAAGGCTATAGACGAAGCCCGCGAAAGCGGCCGGTTGCCGCATTTGCGCCCGGACGGCAAAGCGCAAGTAGTCATCCGCTACGAAGACGGCAAGCCGGTCGGCGTGGAGCATGTGACCATAGCCGTGCCGCACGACGAAGATATAAGTCTGGAGCGCGTGCGCCAAGATGTGTATGAGGTCATCATTACGCCGGTGCTCAAGCGCTATGGGTATTTTGTGTCCGAAAAGGACATTGTGGTGAATGGTACGGGGGTTTGGAACACGCCTGGGCCGTCTTCGGACTCCGGATTGACCGGCCGCAAAATCGTCGTCGATGGATATGGCGGGTTCGCCCGCGTCGGTGGCGGAGCCTTCAGTGGCAAAGACCCGAGCAAGGTCGACCGCAGCGGCGCGTACGCTGCGCGTTACATTGCCAAAAATATAGTGGCGGCAGGGCTGGCCGACCGTGTGGAAGTAGCGCTGGCGTACTACATCGGCGCTAAAGAACCGGTGAACTTTACCATCGACACGTTTGGTACCGGCAAAAAGCCGAACGACAAAATCGTCGCCTTTGCTCGCAAGCTACTGGTCCCGAGCGTCAAAAACATCGTCGAGCAGCTCAACCTGCGCCGTCCCATCTACTCCCAGACCGCTGCCTACGGCCACTTCGGCAAACCCGACCTTCCCTGGGAACAGATTGCCTAGGGGAGGGCTTAGGGTCTAGGGAAACCCAGAGTCTACTACCGACCAAGAAGCGGCGTGGCTCGCGAACAGCGAGCCTGCTTCAGGTTTCCGGTCTGCAGTCCGGAAGGGTAGCCCCGGCTGACGTTCCGCGAAGCAAGGAACGCCACCGAGGCGTAGGGAAACCCACGGGTTTCCCCGAAGGATGGAACGGTTCCGGCCGGCCAGGCCGAAATCTTATCGTGGCGGAGCAACTTAGTTTCCTAAAATGGGTTCCAGTCGGAGTTTATGCTGAACTTGATTCAGTGCTGGAATGACAACATAGGTGCTGCCGCGGGGTTTTGTTTTGTGCGACAAGGGGCGTACTATAGAAATACTGTGTAACCACAAGGAATATGCATGACAACAGTCAAAAAACTCGTCGCCTCCACCTCACTCGTCATACTAGTAGCCGCATCGGCCAGCGTCCCCGCCTTCGCCCATAGCAATTCGCAGGACGAAGATAACAGCTCGTCTGGCTCGAATCGCGGCCATGTCACGCTTACCGAGCAGACAAGCAATACATCCAGCTCGGACGACACGAAACCCGACGACACTGTCAAAACCAACTTCCAGAACCGCGCCAAACAGCAGATAGACGACCTGAAAAAGACCGCCAAACAGAAGACCCAGGCCGCCCGTGAGACCTCGTGTACCGCCCGTAAGAGCGGTGTCGACCAGCGCGTGTCGTCCATTGCTAAAAATACCGCCGACTTTCAGGCCAAGCTCGACAGCATATTTACCAAAGTCCAGACCTACAAGACAGACAAAAACCTGACTGTCGCCAACTACGACAGCCTGGTCGCCGCGGTTAACGCGGCAAAGGCTGCTTCTGCAACTTCCCAAGCCACGCTCGATAGCCTGAAGCCGACCATAGATTGTACCAAGGACACCAACGCCCAAGCCGTCGCCGCCTACCGCACCGCCGCACAGGATTCTCGCGACAAGCTCAAAGCATACATGCAATCACTCAAAGACCTGCTCAAAGCTGTTCGCGAAGCCAAGCAAGCGGCCAGCAGCAACACCGGGAGTACCAACTAATGCGTAAACCTTCACTAAACCAGCACGGCAGCTTCCACCTCGGCATAGCTGCCGTCGTACTGGCCTTGGCGCTCGTCGGCTTCATAGGCTACCGTGTCGCTACCAAGCATAAGGACGATGCTACTGCCACCAAAACGACTGCGACCCAGCAGCAACCCGCTACGACCACCAGCTCCAGCAACTACACTTCTTCGGGCGATGTCGCCAAAGACGACGCCAGCCTGAACACCGCCGACATAGACCAGAGTCTCGACACCTCCCAACTCGACTCCGACATCAACAACCTGCTGTAGCAAAAGGGCAAAGTAAGCAGAGCATAGGGCAAAGTCCGCGGGTTGCTATTCTCGCGTCGGTGCGGAATCTTTGCATCCGTCATTCCCGTGAAAACGGGAATCCAGTCTATGAATGTTGTGCTGCGAGTTAGAGTTTGCGTATCATATAGCTGGCGTTGTGTGATACGTGTGCCTTTGTGCGATTCTAACGACTATCTACTGGATTCCCGGGTTAAACGACGTAATTCGGTTGACGAGACCAGCGAGTTACCAGTCCGTCTCACCCTCCCGGCAGCAGATGGCTGGGGCGCTTGTCAGGATGTAGCGTATCCAGCCGGCATGACTGGTTG
>JBDHUJ010000054.1:0-7228 GCA_039809105.1 Saccharimonadales bacterium (SeqCode) | reverse complement strand
GACTCATGCAAAAAGCCCCAAGCATACACTGTATACTCGGGGCTTTTTCGGTGCCAACGGAAAAGTCAAACTTTTGCAAGTCACACCAGTGGAACTGGTGGATTACCTTTGGGGGTATTTATTCGGTACGGATGAATGCGTTTACAGCAAACTAGCAGAGGGGGTGGGTATGGCCAACAATTCAGATGACAAAGATACGGAAGTGACGGTGGAAGCAGGCGTAGAGATTTCGTTCGTAGCGGCGGTGTTCGACGACGTAAAAACGGCCAAGCAAGCGTATGGCGTGCTCAAAGACTTGCGCCGCGAAGGCGTGTTCGAGCTAGTCGCAGCGGCGTACATGGAAAAGACCGAGCGCGGCAAAATAAAAGTGCACGAATATAAGGATTGGCGCGGCGGCCAGGGCGCGCTGGTGGGCGGCGGCGTCGGCGCCATAGTCGGCATCATCGGCAGCACCATCTTGTTACCGGTAGCAGTCGGCGCACTCATCGGCGGCACGCTGAGCAAAGTCCACGACACCCGCTTCAGCGACAAAGGACTGGGCAAACTAGCTGAATCGCTGCCCGCCGGTTCGTCCGCGCTCGTCGCCATCGTTGCAGACGAATACGTCGAGGAAGTCGAACAGGAACTGACCAAAGAGGGTGGCAAAAAAGTCCACAGCGGCGAAGTGCCGAACAGTGTCGTATCTTCGGTAGAAGCCAAGTAGTTACTCCGTTAAGCAACACGAAAAGACCCCGCCAAAACGGGGTCTTTTTCGAACGCTTAGACGTCGCTATTCTACGTCTTTCAGTTCGCCACCGCGGACGGTCACCGCGTAAATGACCAGTACGTCGATAATCATGATAGTAATCGACCACCATGGGTATGCCGAGATGAACGCCATATTAGCTACGAAGCTCAAGATAGCCAAGATAGCAGCTACGACCCGCGCCCACATAGCACCGCGCAGCAACTCCAGCCCGGCCATGAAGATGACTATACCCAAAATCAGATGTATCCAGCCCCACGTAGTGACGTTGAAAGCAATAAGATGTTCGGGCGTAACGACGAAGAACTGTTGCTTGAAGATAGCGGTCAGACCGCTGATGCCCTGCAGGATGCCCGCCAGCATCATCATGAAGCCCGCGAAGTAGCCCCAGCCGACCCAGCCGCTCGGCGAATTGTTAGTTTGTGTAGCCATAACAGAACCCTCCTCCCCACCTTGACACATTAGTTTGTGTCTTGATTGTCATATGCATTAGCACCTTTGTCAAGCCCAGCCCGGCTTTGCTCCCGTTCACTTACATTAATCACCTCTGTGGTATTATTGCGACATGATGAACGGGAGCAAACCAGGCAAAGTTATCATTCCACATGGCGTGAATGTATGGCGTCACGAGCTGCGGACGGCCGACGCTTTAGCAGGCGCAGGTTACACCGTGGAATTCTTAGTAACAGAAAATCTGCAACATTCCAAATCAGCCGACATCATGATAAACAGTGAGAAATGGGAGATAAAATCACCGGTCGCACAGAAACTCTCTGCGGTTGAGCGTAATTTGAAACGTGCCTATCACCAATCGACAAATATTGTCTTTGACTCTCATCGAATGGGCCGGCTACCCGACAAATCAGTCCAAAAAGAACTCGTCAAACAATTTGTGCTGACAAAAAATATTAAGTGCATACTGTTCGTCAACCGTAAGCGCGAAGTCGTTGACATAAACAGTCTCATCTGATAGTATAAAGATACGAAGCCACCGCACGGAGCAGGATGTTCCTACCGCGAGGGCTTCCTTTTTATTTCCGGCCGTATGCAACTACCGGGAGTTGTAGCCGCGGATGTAGGCCATGATGAGCGCGCCCATGCTATACCACCAGAATTTCACGCCCGTTACAATGAGCCCGACGGCGATGGTGTAGACGATGATATACACGCTTTTCGTGCTGCCGAAGAACGCCGCGCCGCTTAGCAACACCATCGGCACGCCAGTCCAAAGCAGTGAGTGTTTGAGCCGCGGGGAAGCCGTCCAGGCCAGCGCCACTAGTATCCTCACCAGACCGGCCAGCGCAATCAGCCCGACGATGGTAAATACGGCGATTTTCAGGCTCAAAGTTGGGCGGAAATACAGGACGACCCCCATGGCCATAGCGAGCACACCCAGTCCCAGATAGCTCAGGTACGACAGCCCTTCGTATTTGAGCGAGAACGCGCCGCGGATAATCTTGTAACCCTGGTAGATTACGTAGCCGCCAAGTCCTAGAGTCAGGATAGCCGGAGCGAGTGGCGTAAATAACAAAATACCCGCCAAGCAGTAAAACGCACTCTTGCCGAGCAGCACCGGCACGGCCAAGCGGCTAATCTGCTGCACGAACGTCGGCGGGATTATGGACGTCTTTTTGGGCTTGTGGCGGTGCGGTTTGTCGCCATCTAGCGCCTGCAGCGCGACTTCCGGCGCAAAGATAGGGAAGTTGTGGTTCCTGCGCTTCAGGCCGGTGACTATAGGCTTTTTGAACTGCTTGGCGACCAGTTCCACGAACGGCGCTTCCACCAGCGGGTCGGCCGTACCGTAGTAAAAATGCGTCTGGACACCGGCCGCCTGCGCCGCCAGGTCTATGCAGTGTTGCAGGTTCACGGCGTTTTCTACCGAGCGCACGCCCGGCAGGTAATTGCTCAACCGGTCGTCGCCCAGCGTCTGCGCGGCCTGCGCGTACAGGTAGCTGCTATCCGGCACCAGGTCCAGCTGTTGCAGGGCGCGCACGCTCAGTTTTTTGGCTTCGGCGTTTTCGGGCAGCAGTACCGGCGAGAACAGTGTCATATCCGAAACTCTCTGAGGATATTTGGCAGCGTAAGCCAGCGCCACCAAGCTGCCAAGCGAATGTCCGGCCAACGTAGCCCGTTTGACCCCCAGGGATTCAAGTGTGCGATGCAGCCACGCCACCTGGTCTTCCAGGCTGTACGCGATGTTTTTCGGCTTAGGCGACTGGCCGAACCCGAGCAAGTCCACCGTAATCACCCGGCGATGCTCGGCCAAAGCCGGCACCAGATTTTTCCAGTAGCTGGCCGAGCTTTCTATGCCGTGTAGCAGCACCAGCACGTCGCCGCCCCCCACGTCGTCCTGCACGTGCAGTAGCCGCTCGCGGTTCTTGGTTATAAGCCGGACGATTTCTTTCGGCAAGTTTTGCACCAGCATGTGGTCGACTTTTATAACGTCCAGCCGCTGCACGTCCAGGTACGGGCTGAACTTTTTGAGCGCGTACAGCTGTCCCTGCACGATGAACAGGTCTTTTTTGCCCGCGTAGAACGTAGTCGGCACCGCGGCTTTTTGCAAGTGCGCGGGGAAGTCGAACTCGTTAATCATATTCTTTATGCACAGGTTCATGACGCGCGTATCGAGCGTGTTGTCATTCGCCCCAATCATTTTGTGGAACATTTTGGAGCGGTCGGCACGGGCAACCAGTTTCTGCGTTGCCTTATTGCTGCCGAGCAGTTCTTCTATGAGCCGGAACGAAGCCTGCGAAACCTTGGTAAACAGCAGGGAATTGGCATACTGGCTGACGACCATCTGGTCGGCCTTCAGGTAAAACGGCGTAGAGATAAGGTAGAGCTGCTCGATATCTTCGGGATATTTCGAGCAGTAGCTCAGCGCCACCGCGCCGCCCATAGAGTACCCGACCACGGTCAGATTTTTTGTCGCTTTTATCTTGACCAACGCATTACGCAGAGCTTCCGCGTGTTCTTCGGGCGTATACTCCGCATCTTTCGGCCGTGGCGACCGACCGTGCCCCAGTACGTCCACCACTATCACGCGGTAATCTTTCCGCAGCAGCTTAGCAATCTTCTCCCACTGCGTCCCATCCGCAAAAATCCCGTGCAACAGCACGATGGGATTACCTTTACCAACATCCTGCCGGACATACAACGAAACACTCATACCCCCACTATACCGCACCCGAATAATCCCCGAGAAGTTACCGGTATCATCTGCGGGTAATTGTTTGGTATAGTGAGGTATCATGCAGAGTAAAATGGCAGCGAAAGGGCATAGCGCGCATATCAGTTCGTATGAGCTGTTCATGGCGGCGGTGTCACTGCTTTCCATCCTCAATCTGGTGCTGCTGGCGTTCATGCACGTGCAGATGATAAAGACTGTCGTCGTCACCGTCGACGTGTTCCTGAGCCTGATTTTCCTGGCCGATTTTTCGCAGCGGTTCGTAAAAGCGCCGTCGAAAGCGCACTACTTCTTCCGGGACTTCGGCTGGGCCGACCTGCTGGCCAGCATCCCGTTCCCGCAGTTCAAACTCCTGCGGGTGTTCCGGCTTATAAAAGCGTATGTCATCCTGCGCAAAGTCGGCTTTCGGAACGTCGGCCGCGAGTTCTTCCGTGACCCAGCCCGCGGTGCTCTGTACCTGATATTTTTCCTCATACTCCTGCTGCTGGAATTCGCCAGCATCGCCATTTTGCGTATAGAAGGCACCGACCCGGCGGCGAACATCCATTCGGCTTCCGACGCCATCTGGTGGGTGTACGTGACCATAACCACCGTCGGCTACGGCGACCAATACCCGGTGACCAACCCCGGGCGCATCGTCGGCATGCTGGTGATGCTGGCTGGCGTTGGCCTGTTCGGCGTGCTGACCGGCTTCCTGGCCAACAAATTCGTGCCGTCAAACGACGACAACAGCGAAAAACTTGCTGAAATCCAACGCGACCTCGACGAAATCAAAACCCTCCTCAAAACCAAAGAGTAGTGTATATAACTCTACAAATCTGAACCACCCGCATTCCTGTCACCCTAAATTCAGTTCAGGGCCCATACGGTAGCACGGACGTCCATACAGAACGCATGGATACTGAAATGAATTCAGCATGACAGTAAGTAAAGGTTCTGTGTTTTTGGAAGGGTAGGTGGTCTAACTGAGATTTTTTGACTTATTCACAATAAAGTAATATAATAAACAAAATGTCCCCCGAACAATTCAACTCCAACAAAGATAGCATTGAAATCATCCCGCTCGATGCGCTAACTTCCGAGCAGGTCACTATACTCACTCAATTACTTGGTAAATCAAGGGAGGGGGTTATTCAAGACCTTATCGCAACTGGCATCGCCTACTATAGCCAACCTCACGTATTGGACAAGGTGGTAGATGACTTTGCCGACAGAGCCGCTAATCCCTTCCTAAGCCCAGGAAACGATATACCGGAACCTCCCCACGAATAATTCTTTTTGTGCCTTCACTCTTTTCATCGAACTACGAATATAGCCTGTAACTATATTTACCGCCACGGCATGTAAGCCAGGTGTATACTGGCTTGATACCGTTCGACCGTTTCGAGAGCGGCAGATAAACACCCGGAAGGAGGGCGTATGACACAGAAGATTACACCGAATTTGTGGTTCGACGGGGTGGCTCGGGAAGCGGCGGAGTTTTATGTTTCGGTGTTTCCAGGCAGCAAGGTTACTGGCGGGTCTAAATATCCAGCGTCGAAAGAAGAGGGGCTGGCGGATTTTCAGCTGGAACTAGCCGGCAAAGACTTGACGGTAGAGTTCAACCTGGCGGGCCATGATTTCGTGGGCATAAATGCCGGACCGGAGTTCAAACCCACGCCCGCGTTGTCGTTCATGGTCAATTTCGACCCGTCACATGACGAGCAGGCTCGCGAACACCTCGACGAAGTCTGGGGCAAGCTGCTCGATGGCGGGGAAGCGCTGATGGAAGTCGGCGAATACCCGTTCAGCAAGCGCTACGGCTGGGTCAAGGACAAGTACGGCTTTACCTGGCAGTTGATACTGACGAACCCGGATGGTGAAGAACGGCCGTGCATAGTCCCGAGCCTGCTGTTCAGCGGCGAGCTCGCCAATAAAGCCGAAGAAGCCGTGAATTTTTACATATCGATATTCGATAATTCCAATATCGGTACAGTCGCCCGCTACGAACAAGACCAGGCGCCGGTCAAAGCGGGCAGCATAATGTTCGCCGATTTTACGCTGACAGGGCAGTGGTTCGCCGCCATGGACGCCCCCGGCGAGCACGCCTTCGGTTTCAACGAAGCTGTGTCGCTTTCGGTCGCCTGCAAAGACCAGGCCGAAATCGATGAGCTGTGGAGCAAGCTTTCTGCCGTGCCAGAAGCCGAGCAGTGCGGCTGGTGCAAAGACAAGTACGGCGTGAGCTGGCAGATTGTGCCGGAGAACATGGAAGAGCTTATGCAGAAGCCTGACGCCTTTGCCAAGATGATGGAGATGCACAAACTCGTCATCGCCGATTTCTAACCTCGTACCTTTTACCATTCACCGTTTTCCGTTTACCGTACATTTACCATGAACCGTTTACCGTGAAAAACAACGCCCACACGGTAAACGGTAAACGGATAACGCATGGTGAATGGTGAAAAGTAAACGGTGAACAAGCCAAAAAGATTCCGAATCAAGTTCGGAATGACGACAAAGAAAGTCAATCTAATAACGTAGGAGAAACCCTATGACCGCAAAACTCAACAGCTACCTACACTTTAACGGCAACGCCAAAGAAGCCATGGATTTTTATAAATCCGTCTTCGGCGGAGAAGTCTACAGCGACACCTTCGGCGCATATTTAGACAAGGGCGAGATGCCCGTCGCGCCCGAAGACAAAGACAAGATAATGCACGCCTTTCTGAAGGGCGGCAACGGTATAGAACTCATGGGAGCAGACACGCCGAGCGGCATGCAGTTCCAGACCGGCGCGCAGATTTCGCTCACCCTAAACGGCGACGACGAACCGCTGCTGCGTGGCTACTGGGACCGCTTAGGCGACGGCGGCACCGTGACCGTCCCGCTTGACAAATCGCCCTAGGGCGATACCTTTGGCATGCTCACGGACAAGTTTGGTATCGACTGGATGATTGACATCGGCCCCGTCCAAGGCGCCTAGAGTACCCGGCTATCCCCTAGTAAAATCCATCCGTAGAACTGATTATTGTATGAAGTATTGCTGAACCGAAAACCTACAGTGTTACTATAAGCTCATGATTGAGTCGCTAGAGGGATTACAAAGTGTTATCGGCCGTTCCCCCAGGAAGGCGCGTATTCTGGGGTGCTTAGCGTGCCAGTGGACAAGACGAGATACGGAAGGGGCTATTCCGGCTCCAGCCCCACTGCCGTTAACTTAAGCCCCGCCTCGCACAGCGCGTATACCGTATACTATGGGGATAACGTAACAAAAAGGGCTTCATGAAAAAAAACAGCACTCATGCTCAACCGTCTGACGA
>JBDHUJ010000053.1:0-7598 GCA_039809105.1 Saccharimonadales bacterium (SeqCode) | reverse complement strand
GAAGTGTTGGGCGAGCGGTTGGTGAGGCATATGTGTTCCTTGTTTGTGTTACAGCTCCTAGCATAGCGGAAAAAGAAAAGGGCTTCCTGGCGGAAGCCCTTTTCATATGCGATTGCCCTGGTTACCTCACATACAAACAAAACAAAACCATGACCGAAACACTTCACAATCCAGCGCACCAGTCTGTAGCTCAGCCCGCAGATACGGTAGGGTATAGCGCTCGGCTGCCGGAGCGTGAAGCGGCAGGGTTGCCAGAAGGCTACTGGTTTGAGCACGACGACGCTGCCGTAGCTACCGAAGAACTAGCGGCGCTTATGCGGCAGGTAGAAGTAGGGCACGATGTTACGGCTGCTCAGCTGGATGCTGTAACCGAAAGGGACACCTCATTCGGCTATACGACTATCGGTGTTGGTGTTCGAGACGAGGTGGGTAGTTTGGTGGGCTATGGTGGTATGCGGTGCCGAGATGGAATCGCTGATTTCGGTGATCTTGTTGTCAGCCCGAAGCACCAGAGCAAGGGAATAGGTAAAGCACTCGTCGACGAACGTATCCGGCGGGCTGATGAAATGGGTCTGAATGCTATTGAAATTGATTTGCTTGAACCGACAAACACGCTTAGATCGTACTATTTTGAACGGGGCTTCCATGACGATGGGTATGGTGGGCTGGTGCGCAAGCGAGTACATTCCAAGGAGCTCGGTAAGATGGTTTTGCGCGAACCAAAACAGCCGTCCATACAGCAGTGGTATTTTTAGACCACCAAAGCACTGGAGTCCGCAGCCTACACTAGTTTAGGCGTATACTGCGGGTATGACCAAGCAACAAAAACTGGTGCTGGTGGTGAGCATAGCGGCGTCGGTGGTTGCGGCCATAGACGGGTTTATCGTGAATGTGGCGTTACCGGCGATAAGCCATGACCTGGGCGGCGGCCTGGTGGTGCAGCAGTGGGTGGTGGACGCGTATGCGCTGACGCTCGGCGCTCTGATACTCATCGCCGGGTCGCTTTCCGACCTCTTCGGCCGCAAACGCATACTGTGGTGGGGGCTGGTGGGCTTCGGAGTGACTTCGCTGCTGTGTGCTGTTGCCCCGAACGGTGCATTCCTGGTGGTATCGCGCGGGCTGCAAGGCGCTGCGGGCGCGTTGCTGGTGCCGAGTTCGCTGGCGCTCATCATCGCTACGTTCTCGGGTCCACCGCAGAGCAAAGCTATCGGTACCTGGACCGCCTGGTTCAGTGTGGCGGCAGTGGTCGGACCGTTGCTGGGCGGAATCATCCTGGCGGTGACCAGCTGGCGCTGGATATTCGCGGTCAATCTGCTGCCGCTGGCGCTCACGCTGTGGTTGCTGGCGCGGCTGGAGGAACCGGAAAAACCCAAATCGGGTACGCCTATAGACACGCTTGGTGCGCTGTTGTGTGCAGTCGGTCTGGGTGCTTCGGCTTTTGCCCTTATCGAGCAGCCGAATTATGGGTGGGGCAGTCCGTTCATATGGGTTCCGTTTGCCGGTGGGCTGGCGGTGCTGGCACTCTTCGTGTGGTACGAACACCGCAACCCGGCGCCCATGCTACCACTTTCTTTGTTCAAAATACGCAACTTCGCCTGGGGCAATGTAGCGACGCTTGTTATCTATGCTGCATTGCCGCTGATGACGTTCGTACTTGCTATTACATTGCAGCAAGTAAGCGGATACACGCCGCTGCAGGCCGGTCTGGCGCTGTTGCCGGTGACGGTGGTGATGTTCCTGTTTTCCGGCCGTTTCGGGGCGCTCGCGGGTAGGTTCGGCACGCGGGTGTTCATGGCAGTGGGCCCAGTCGTGGCAGCTGCCGGATTTTTGCTCATGCTTTTTGTACGGCCGGATGTACGGTATGTGACACAGTTGCTGCCGGGCGTGCTGGTTTTTGCACTGGGTCTGGCTATGACGGTCGCGCCGCTGACCTCGGCGGTCTTGGGTGATGTCGGCCGCGTCCATGCCGGGGTGGCTTCGGCGGTGAACAATGCGGGTGCACGTATAGCGGGGCTTATCGCCATAGCGGCGGCAGGGGTCATAACCGGTCCGTCGCTGAGTATCGACGGCTTGCATCGGGTGCTTATCGTCTCGGCGGCGCTGATGGTCGCAGGCGGCCTCGTCAGTGCTCTCGGTATTGCGAACCACCGGAAATCTGTAGATTAACCGCAAAACTGTTGTAAAAGTGCTTACGCTAATGCTACTATTCATTTCAGGTGTAAGTAACAACAAATTACTAAACAAAGAATAAGGGTATGAAAGAAAAAACTTCACAACAAAAGACCCCCAAAGGTGTGGGTCGGTTTTTGGCGTTCGCACGCCAGAATGTTTTAGGCCTGTCGTTCGTCGTGCTGTTTGCAGCAGTCGGCATTTACGCGTTAGTGCATTCTTCGGCGGCAGTCGGGAATGACCTGGTCGTGACTTCTGTCAGCATGAGCCCGACAAGTCCTGGCGTGGGGCAGGCAGCGACCTTTAGCGCTGTCGTGAAGAACCAGGGTTCTACCGCTGTCCCGGCTGGGACGGTGGTCGGTGTCGGTTTCCAAGTAGACGGTACGCGGGTGACCTGGAACGTTTCGAACACGGCCGGCTTGGCCGCTGGCGCCAGTGTGACACTGACGGCAAACGCCGGTACGAACGGCGCAACCTGGACGGTGACTGCCGGTCCGCATACCCTGACGGCGACGGCTGATGATACCAACGCCATACCCGACGAGTTGGACGAAGGCAACAACTCGCTGAACACGACATTTACCGTCGGTAGCACCGGTAGCTTGTACATATCTCCGACCACGAGCAGTGTGCTTATAAACAACAACTTCGATGTTACGGTGCGCCTGACTCCTGGCACGACGGTCGACGGCGTGCAACTGAACATCGCGTACGACACGACCAAACTACAGTTCGTCAGTATAGATTCGACCGGTTCGCCGTTTGATTCGACACTGCAGCAGACTGGCGGCAGCGGCACGGTCTCTATAGCCCAAGGCAACTTGAGCGGCGGCGTGACGACCGATGCATTGGTTGCCAAGGTGACTTTCAAAGCCCTGGCCGGTACCGGTAGCGGTACGCTGACCCTGACTGGTAACGCGACGAAGACTGGTGCGTACACCAACCCGACGGTCGCGAACGCAACAGTCAATTTTGCTACTCCGGACACGACTGCTCCGACAACTTCCATAACATCACCCGCCAACAATTCGAACGCTTGGGGCACTGCAACCATCAATGCCAGCGCTTCTGACAACGTCGGCGTGACGAAGGTAGAGCTGTATGTGAACGGCCAGCTAAAGGGCACTGACACCAGCTCGCCGTATAGTTTCTCTATCGACACCAAGACGCTCGCCAACGGCGCGAACAGCTTCCAGACCAAAGCTTACGACGCGGCCGGTAATGTGGGCAGTAGTACGGCCGTGACGCTGAACGTCCGGAACTGGGCGGAAGATATAAACCAGGACGGCACGGTGAGCATCCTCGACTTCAGTATTCTGGCCTCTAACTTCGGCAAGACGGGCGCTGCCATAACCAACGCTCGGGCTGATGTGAACGGCGACGGCAGTGTCACTATCCTCGACTTCAGCCTTTTGGCTGCCAAATTCGGGCAGTAGGCAACTGCCGACCACAAAAAATCCCGCTGTCTCCAGCGGGATTTTTTGTTTAGGGCAGAGTTGTCAGGGCAGAGAGCAGAGTTCGCCATCGGTAATCTATTAACCCTAATGCAGCCCGCGCATCGGTTGTCTCACAGATGCGCGGGGTGCACGAGGCGGTAGCCGAGCTTTAGGAGGAGTAAGACGTATCCCGAATTCACTTCGGGATACGTCTGGGGGCAAGCCCCTCCTTTATTTTTTTGCGGTTTTGTTGGGAGCGCTTACCGCCGTGCAGAATTTGCAGCGGCTGGCGGCGGCGGGGATGGCGCTCAAGCACTCGGGGCATTCGCGCTCGGCTGGTTTTTCGACGTCGTCGCTCGGCTTCAGGTGAGACATCAGTTTGTTGACCGGTTGTACGACGAAGAAAAACACCACAGTAGCTATGAGCAGGAACGAAATGACAGCGGTCACGAAATCCCCCCACGGGAAGATGAAGTGATGACCGAAGACCGTGAAGTGCGCGACGCCTTGGACGGCGCTGGAACCGCCCGTTATGCCGTTTATGAACGGCTGGATGATATCCCGGACCAGGGAAGTCACAACCGCGCCGAACGCGCCACCTATTACGACACCTACCGCCAGGTCGACGACATTCCCGCGCAGTATAAATTTCCTAAAATCTTTCATGACGTTCTTCATAACAACTCCTTATTGGCTCGCTTCATTGTACCGCACTGACATATCTGTTTGAAAGAAGGGGCGGGGAGCTTGTATAATGATGCGGACGTGCCATCTTAGCTCAGTTGGTAGAGCAGCGCATTCGTAACGCGCAGGTCAGGAGTTCGAATCTCCTAGATGGCTCCATCTTTGCCTACGGCAAAGCAATTACCAATTAGCAATTTACAATTTTCAATGTCTGACAAAAGCCTTCGGCTTTTGAGTATTTATTCAGCGAAGCTGACAGCCATTGCTACACGATAAATGCTATATGCTAATTGCTCGTCTCGGCGAGCGGGTGTCGTATAACGGCTATTATATGACCTTCCCAAGGTTGAGACAGGAGTTCGACTCTCCTCACCCGCACCACAGATAGATGCAGTAGAGTTTTTGTTCCATATCATTATCGTGATACTATAATGATATGGAGGAAGTATGCCAATAATCAAACCAATCTCTGATTTGCGGAATAAATCCAATACAATCTCTGATATCGTTCACAACACTAACGAGCCCGTCTTCATAACCCGCAACGGTGAAGGTGACATGGTCGTTATGTCCATGGCGCAGTACGGCCAGTTGCAACTGCAGGTCAACCTGATGGAGAAGCTTGCCGCCGCACAGGCGGACTATGCGAACGGTGACAAAGGCCGTAGCTTGGGTGATGTAGTGGGCGACCTGAGGAGTATGCTCGGTGAGCAGCATGCGGCATGAAGTCCGGCTGCTCGGACTCGCAGAGAAAGACCTTACCGCTATAATCTCATACGTCGCAGCCGACCGTCCGAATGTGGCTGGCAAACTTCTCGACAGATTCAACCAAAAGCTAGCAGTGCTGGCTACTAGCCCGCAGGCCGGTCATTTGCCCCAAGAGGTTGGCTTGAAACGGCTAGGATATCGTTACTTGGTACTGGACAACTACCTTATTTTTTACGTTATCGATGGACGCACGGTCTATATCCATCGTATTGTCCACGGTGCGAGAGACTATAAGAACCTGTTCTAGCCTGGCCGGTAGGACGGACGGGCCGGTACGATAAGGCAAGTCGTCTTATGGCTACGAAAGTCAGGTTGGGTCAGAGACATGCTCTTCTGCTACAATAAGTACTGAGTTTATGACTTCTAAGAAACATTTTTTTCAGGATAGGACAGCACTGCTGCTGGTAAGCGGCAACACTTTTTTGACGCTGGCGGCTACGACGGTCGTGCTGCTGAACATCGGTTCGGCGCAGGGCTCCGGCAGCTTTATAGTCTGGTACCGTCCGTCGCTCGGCATCAATGCGTACAAAACAGGCACTACCCGCGATATTGTCAGCTTCATAGTCTTTGCGCTGATGGTTTTTACTATCAGCATGGTACTCAGCTACCGTACCTACCGGCTCAAGCGTGAGCTTTCGCTGGCTGTCCTAGGCCTGACGATGACACTGCTGCTGTTTCTGATAGTGGTCGCCAACGCGTTGCATCTCCTGCGGTAAGCCATGAAGAACATAGAGATTCCCTACGAAAAAGACCGCCACGGCCGCTACCGCTTCTTTGAAATCCTGCCCGGTACCATCAGCTGGTTCATGTTGGCACTGCCGTTCATACTGGCGTTTATAAACGTGACGCTGGCGGCCGTGTTCGTGCTGGTGTATCTGCTAATCAACTTCGCACGCGGTGCTGCCGGGGCAGTCCGTGCCATGCAGGGCTACTACACCATGCGGGCGCATCAGAAGATGCCCTGGGGCCAGATGGTACGGGAACTGGAAACCGGCGAGGTCAGCCCGCACGCCAAGCGCCCCAAGTGGCACACCGGCGCCGTGCGGCGGAACCATACCGTCCAGCCGCCCATTGTGCAGCCGAGCGAGGTTATTCATGCTATCATCGTGGCGACATACAAAGAGACTAGGGAGGTGTTACAGCCGACCATCGAGTCGATATTGGCGAGCGACTTCACTATGAAGCAGGTTATCTTCGTGCTGGCCTACGAAGGCCGGGCTGGTGCCGAAACAGAGGAGCGGGCAGAGTCGCTCGTGCGCGAGTACAAAGACCGGTTCATGGATGCCTTCGCCGTCAAGCATCCGCCGGATATCCCCGGCGAACTGATAGGCAAGGGCGGCAACGTAACGTACGCCGGCCGAAAGCTGCAAGCATACCTCGAAAAAAAGGGCATAGACCCGAACCGCGTGCTGGTGACGACTCTGGACGCCGACAACCGTCCGGACAAGCAATACCTGAGCGTGCTCAGCTACACCTACTGCGCTGCGCCCGACCCGGTGCACGCCAGCTACCAGCCGGTGTCGCTCTACACCAACAACATCTGGGACGCCCCGGCGCCGATGCGTGTGCTAGCCACTGGTAACTCGCTGTTCAACCTGGTGGTTTCGTTGCGGCACCACGCACTACGCAACTTCTCGTCGCACGCTCAGCCCATGGCGGCACTCATAGAAACTGACTTCTGGAGCGTACGCACGGTAGTGGAAGACGGCCATCAGTTCTGGCGCTCGTACTTCGCCTTTGATGGCCGGTACCGGGTGTTGCCGCTGTATGTGCCTATCTGCCAGGACGCTGTGCTAAGCGAAACGTACCGCAAAACGCTCAAGGCACAGTTCGTGCAGCTCAGCCGCTGGACATATGGCGCTTCCGACGTCGCCTATGTGGTCGACAAGGGTTTCTTCCATAAGAACAAAGTGCCGAAGCTCGACCTGTTTGCCAAAGCCTGGCGTCTGCTAGAAGGGCACGTCACCTGGGCGGTCGGGCCGCTGCTGATACTGTTCGGTGGTTTCATCCCGGCGTTGTTCCATCCGCAGAGCTATGCCGCCAATGAACTGCCGATAATCGTCAGTAATATCCAGCGGGTGGCGCTGGTCGCGGCTTGTGCCACGCTGTTCCTGTCGCTAAAGACATTGCCGCCCAAGCCGGCGCGCTACAAGCACCATCGGACGCTTTGGATGGTGCTGCAGTGGGTGTACCTGCCGGTGACCACCATCGTCTATAACTCGTTTGCCGCGCTGTACTCGCAGACGCGTCTGATGTTCCGGCGGTACAACTCCAGCTTTGCGGTGACTGCCAAGGCCGTCGTCAGCGACACCGGCAAGAAGAGTATTTAACTATTTAAAAGGGAGGGGCTCGCTGTAGTCTCAGGGAAGGGCTCGCCCTTCCCAATTCTTTTCGAAGTGAATTCGAAAAGAATCTCCCATCCCCTAAAGCTCACTGCCGTTAACTTAAGCCCCGCCTCGCACAGCGCGTATACCGTATACTATGGGGATAACGTAACAAAAAGGGCTTCATGAAAAAAAACAGCACTCATGCTCAACCGTC
>JBDHUJ010000052.1:0-8053 GCA_039809105.1 Saccharimonadales bacterium (SeqCode) | reverse complement strand
TGCGTATGGTATAGGCGTCTAGGAAATCAAAGCCCAGTGCTTGCGACATGACCATCACCAGCCCGGCGACAATTATGAGCGCTGTGGCCAGCACGCGGAACGAGTTCCAGGCGGTGTAGTACGCATTGCCGCTTTTGGTCGATGTGTCGAAGATAGGTTTCACGTCGACGGTCAGCGTGCTTATAAAGAACTTATCCATCAGCCCCGTCCCCGTTTGTATAAGAGAGATGAGGGGACAGAGGATCCAGTTTAATCCGCCGCCGTGGCAGTCGCCGATGGCCTCGCTGTCTGTCGGAGAAGAACTACTGCTGTTACTCGTGGGGAGACCCGCCTCCTTGTGGCTGCTTTGCCATATGCCATAGGCGTCGGCGGCGTTATTTGTCCACGTCGCCAGCTCGCCGCAGGTCGGCTTAAAGGCTTCACCTCCGTCCGTGTCTTCTTGGTAAGTAGTAACCCTGCTGTTTTTGTCCTGGGTGCCATTGGCCTGGTAAATCCACTCTTCTACACCACCGGTCTGGTTGACGGTTTTGATTTTGTAGCCTTTGTCGGTGTTGGCAATCGCTTGCTGCGAGGGAGTCGCTTGTGCTGTCTGAGCTACCGGGTCGGCGCTACAGAAGGTTCTAAAAGTCTTCATATACAGGAAGTACTGAGCTCTTTGCGATAGTTGGGGTGCGCCAGGCGCACCGTAGTACTTAGTCTCGATGGCTTGCTTGAACGATGTGGCGCGGTTTCCGCCGTCGACCGTATTGACCTCAGTGCCGTTCCCTTTTACACAATCCCTGTTGGTGACGCCACTCTGGTCGATGCCGGGTTTGTCCTGATAGGGGCCAGCCAACTGCATTACATCACACCAGGCGGTCAACCCGTCGGTGTAGCCCCACGCGGCCATAGCTCTGCTGACGAACCCGGTGTCGGTACAGTCGGCCGTGCCACCGTTGCCGTTCATATACCCAACCGCAACAGAGTTCGACCCGGCGAAGCCCCCGAACCAGTTATATGCCGTAACGTCGGTGAGTGAGACCGCCAAACCTCCAGACCTGTTAAAGCAGTCGGCGATGGCGCGGTAATAAATGAATGAGTCGGCTTCTTGTTCGGGAGTCATGTCGGCTGCAGCAGAGGCTGGTACGACAAAAGAAAGCGGCACCACCACTATCGAAGCAAGTACCACGAGTACTAATGCAAGCGATTTTATTTTTGTCTGCATAGTAAACCTATGCCTGTATTTAACAACACTTTACAACAAAACACCAGCCGTTATCGATTTTGGCTGGTGTTTTGACTGGTTTCCGGGAGTAGCTATGCGTCAGTTGTCGACGATGTCACTCACTTTGAGCACACGCGTTCCATTGTCGTTCGGTTGCTGTACTAGCGTAAACGTTTGGTCGCCGGTGTAGTCGGCGTTCACGGGACCTTCGAAATCTACCGTTGTGAGTGCTGTTTCGGACGCGTTGCCTAGTACGTGGTACTTAATGCGTATGACGATGGTGCCGTCTTGCGAAGAAGGAATTTCTGAAACGTCAAGTACGGTATAGGTCTCTTTGTACAGCGGCAAGTTCTTGGGGTTACCTGCGTCGGTGGTTACGCCTGGCATATTGTCCGGGGCCGCTGTGTGGATTTCGCGTCCTACGTATGCCGTATTGTTGGTGGCCCAGACGTTGGCTTTGTCTGCGAGGTGGGACTTGTCCTGCCATCCGGCAATGAAAATATCATTGGCGAATTTTGCTTTGTTGTTCTGTGCTATTTCCTTTGCCATGGTACTTATGGCGTCTTGGCCAAGGCTGGGCTTGCCGTTGCGGCCAACCATCAAGTCGTAAGTATCTTCGACTACTTTGGCAGTTACACCTGCGTTTGCCCAGTTGGCGAAGCTTTGGGTTATGAGGGCTTTGCCCAGGGCTTCAGGGTTTTTTGCCATGGATGCTGGCAGTTCGACGGTGCCGTCGGGGTTCACGATTGCTTCCGGAGTGCCGGTACCCTGTTCGGCGCCGGCGGTAGGCGTGGCGGGGATAGCCGGTTGTGTGCCGTCGGGGTCGCCGGCGCCCTTGCCGTCACGGAAACCGGTAGTAGCTGCCGCGGAAGTCTCGGCGGCGCTGGCCTGTGCCGGGGTGGTAGCTTGTGCAGTGGCTGGAGCCTGGTTTGCGGCTGTGCTCTGCAGAACCATGGTATCTGTCGGGCTTGCGGGCAAGGTGTCTCCAGACGCCGGGATGTTGGCGGTGCTGACTGCGGCGGCGGGGCTGGTTGCCGGGTCGGTAGCTGTACCGGTTTTCGTCTCTTGGCTATCACCGCCGCCGAAAGCAGCTGCGGCACCACCGCCCAGGACTATGATTGCGCCGATGGCAGTAGGAATGGCAACGGCGGGTCGTCGAAAAATGCGAAAGATACTATTCCCGGTCGCTTCGGCTACCGGAGCTTCGCCGACTTTACCAGCCTGCTCCGCCGTAATTTCGTGGTCGGCACCAGTTTCACCAACGGGCTCAAGCGGTTGAGTGACGGCGCTCATGTTTGCGTCTTCGTGTGATAATTCCTCGTGGCTGCCATCTGGCTGCGCCACGCCTGCCAGCGTATCCTCTGCTGCGGGGCGTGCTGTAGCATCAAAGCTGAACCCAGGGAGGGTATGTGTCGTTTTGATTTCATTAGGGTCGGGATGAAGTGTCATAATCTTATCCTTTCTACTATGCTTGCTATCTTGTTTGACGTGCTTAGATTCTTATGGTTATATCTATTTTGCCTAATAATATCATAAAAATTCGTTTTTGTCACTAGTGATATTTATCATATGGTTATAAAAACTACTTGCAACAGAGACAAGAATGTATAAAAATAAACTCGCAGGACTTACGCAGAACGGCACATTCCGGGCGAAATGCTCCGCTCCTCACTCCGCCGTATTACCAATACGTCTCCGTTCCGGTGCTCCCATTTCATCCCAGACTGCACCATTCTGCGTAAGTCCTATATTGTATATATGGTGAAAGAGCTCTATAGTTATAAAAAATGCATGCAAAATACAAACATATCAAATTAGTAGCATGTGCCCTGCTCCTCGTGGCGGCGGTATTTGCCGGTTCGGCGACCTCGCGCGTCAGCGCCGCAGACTGTAGCGCTGACGCGCTGGCGAACTGCACCCAAGAGCAATGTGCAGGGGCTGGCGGCGAATGGGGCTACCAGGGTTCCGGTATGACCTGCCACGAGGCGAGCTCGAATGGTACGGGCGGCACGCAGGCGCCGAACTCCCCCGCTATCGACACGGACGCGACCGACCCCGCCTCGACTGGCGGCAAGTGTGCGACGCTGACCAGTTGCGACCTGACTCACGACTACCTGAACCCCGCTATACAGCTGATGTCGGCGGCGGCCGGTATAGCCATTTCCATCTCTATCGTTATCGGCGGCATACAGTACGCCAGCTCGGCGGGCGACCCGCAGCAGGCCGCCGCCGCGAAGGCACGTATCCGTAACGCCATCATCGCTCTGCTGGCGTTCCTGTTCCTGTATGCACTCCTTAACTTCCTGATTCCGGGAGGACTGCTCCATGGCTAGGTTCATGGCGTGGGACGCGCGCCGGATGCTGGTGGTGCCGGCAGTGCTGGCGGCTTTGCTGGCGCCGGTCTTGGGATTCGGTGCTACCGCCAAGACATACGCGGATGTCAACCAGCAGGGCCAAGCAAAATGTGACACGAACATACGGTTCTTTGGACTGGTGCCCTGGTACCGGTACCTTACCATTACGCCCGACAAGGAAACGGGGACGTGCCGGATAACCAGCTTCGATAAGGAGCAGAGTGCTACTGACACTGACGACGGAAAGGTACTGGGCAAAACCAGCCCCATTCTGCTCATAGCCCTGGCTATCTTGGAAGACCTTATACGGGTGTCGGCGCTGGTGGCCGTCGGGTTCGTCATATATGGCGGCTTCCAGTACCTGACCAGTCAGGGGTCGCCGGACGACACCAAGCGGGCGCAACAGACTATCATCAACGCGCTCATCGGCTTGGTTATAGCGCTGATGGCGGTCGGTATAGTATCATTCATCGGAACGCAGTTGGGCGGAAAGTAATATGTATATATCTCACTTCTTAGCACAAGCCATAGACGCAAAGCCGCTCCCGTATCCGGCGGCGGATAAATTGGCTATTACCACGATGCTACAGATAGTATTCGCCTTTGCGGGGTCGATAGCCCTGCTTATGGTGGTTATCGGCGGCTTCCGCTATATAGTGGCGCACGGCGACCCGAACAGTGTGTCGCAGGCCAAGAAGACCATATTGTACGCTGTTATCGGCCTGCTGGTCTGTATGGCGTCGTACTCCATAGTACTGTTCGTCATAAAGGGGGTGACATGATGCGGCGCGTTGTGCTCGCACTGGTGCTCGGCGTGTTCCTGGCACTGCCGCTTGTCCAGAGCGCCGCGGCGTTCGACTTGTTCGGGGGGTTCAAGGGTGGCGGCGGGTGTGACAGTAGTGCGAAAGACGCCGTGGTGTGCAATACCGACGGCAAAGACCCTATATCCGGTACGGACGGCATACTGCGCAAAGTGACGAGCTTCATCGCTTTGCTAGCCGGTATCGTCGCGGTGATTCTGATAATTATCGCCGGATTCCAGTTCGTCACCTCTGGAGGGGATGCGAGTAAGGTGGCAAGTGCGCGGAACGCACTTATCGGCGCAATCGTCGGCATTTTAATAGTCGTCTTTGCCCAGGCGATACTGGTGTATGTGTTAAAGGCAACGTAAAGGACAGAATTATGAAACGTATACGAACTATCTTGGCAGCAGCCCTCCTGGTACTCGGTATGGGGTTTGCGCTGGCCGCTCCGGCGGCGGTGTCTGCCGACGATGCGAAATCGGTGGTGTGTGACTCTATCGGTGCAGGCACCGACTGTAGCAAAGACCCGAGCAACGGCACCAATGTAAACAACCTCGTAAAACTCATCATAAACACCCTGAGCCTGCTGATAGGTGTCGTCGCGGTCATTATGATAATGGTGTCCGGCTTCAAGTATATAACTGCCAATGGTGATGCGAACAAGGTCAGCAGTGCCAAAAATACCCTCATATACGCCCTAATAGGGCTGGTGGTGGCGGCGCTGGCGCAGGTGCTGGTGCAATTCGTGCTGAACAAGGCGCTTACTACTCCCCCGGCCAAGGAAGAGGCAAAGCAGGCGGCGTTCATAGTACAGGGTGGTACGACTGGCGCCCTCTGGAGGGTCCAAGACCAAGCATAAGCAGTTGTATTCCCGGCCCGCTAATGATATAAATGAAACAGAGATAGTATAAGAAAGGAAACATACTAGCCATGTTCAAAAACATTCGTCAAAAAATCGCCACGGTGCTCAGCGTAGCCACCCTGGTTGCCGTACCACTGGGCGTGTCTGCTACCGTGGCTGCGGTGGACAATACCTCTAACGTGAACTTGCAGGAACAGGTCTGTACCGGTTCGACCCTCAATGTCGACAACACGACTAACTGCGCGGATGCCACGGCTACCAGCGGCAACAAAGCGAACGATATCATCAAGACGGTTATCAACATCTTCTCGCTGTTGGTCGGCGTCGTTTCGGTTATCATGATTATCGTCGGTGGCTTCAAGTACATTACTTCGAACGGCGACTCCAACAATGTTTCTAGTGCGAAGAGTACCATCATCTACGCTATCATCGGTCTGATTATCGTTGCGCTGGCGCAGTTCATCGTCCAGTTCGTTCTGGGCAAGGTTACGGCTACTACTTAGTACCCCTCCGTGCAACTACCAAGACCCCTCGCGTGAGGGGTCTTTTTGTATTAGGGGAAATTCGTTTACCCTTCACCCTTCACCATTCACCATGCATTATCCTTTTACCATTCACCGTGCGGACGTGCTTCTTCATGGTAAACGGTTCATGGTGCATGTATGGTGAATGGAAAATGGTGAAGGGTGAACGACTGGTCGTGCCTCCCTCCTGTCTGATGACGTGTTGTGCGGGCTGACGCTCCTTTTGATTGGACGTAAGGTCACCGGTGTGGATGCCAAAAAAGTCGCTGCGGGTTTCGCAGCGACTTTTTTGGCGCAACTAATCGTACGTTAGACGACTTGGATTTTTTTGACGGTGTCTTGTTTGACCTTGGTGAAGCTGACAGTGAGGACGCCGTCCTTCAGGACTGCTTCGATGTCTTCTTCTTTGACTGGAACCGGCAGCGCGATGCTGCGGCTGAATTCGCCCCAGTAACACTCCTGGACGAAGTAGTTCTCTACCTCGTCTTCGGTGCCCGCGCTGAGCGTGCCGTGGATACTGAGCGTGTTGTCGGCGATAGACACGTCGAGGTCGCCCTTGTTCACGCCTGCAGTGCGGGCCTTTACGACCAGTTTTTCACGAGTTTCATAAACGTCTACAGCGAGCTGTCCGGGCAGGACGGCGTCGTCTTCGTCCCATTCGTCAGCTGCTACGGCAGCTGGCTGTTGGTCTACTGGCTGGTCGTTGCTAACGGGAGCAGGAATGTCGTCGTCACCCAGAAACGCAGCGGTCAGTTCGTCTTCTTCCATTAATAAATCATCATCGCGGTTGCGTCGCGCCATAATAGTAGTTGTTACCCTCCGTCCCGAGGAGCCGGAACTTACAAAAATTAAGAGTTTGCTTTTTTGTGTTACTGGCAGTATAGCTTAGTATAATAACAGCGTGCAACCCGGAAAGTACTTATTTACAACGGAAGAATTACAACATGCTCATGCTTGAGAGGATCATAAGTGTTATCGCCCCGCACACCTGTGTCGGCTGCGGTGCGGAAGAGGACATTTTGTTGTGCGAAGGGTGCCGCGAGTCGCTGGCCCGCCAGCCGTCGCGGTGCTACCGTTGCAAGGCGGCGACCGAAGATTTCGCGGTCTGCAAGACGTGCCGGCGGCACACTGCTTTGCGCGCGGTGGCTGCATTTACCCGCCACACCGATGCCGCCAAAGAGCTGTTGCACCACGCCAAATACGAACGTGCGCGCAGCGGCCTGCTCGAAATGGCCGGGATGATGGCTCCCCTGCTCCGGGCTTTCGAAGACGATGACATTGTGCTGACGTACATCCCGACCGCTAGCAGCCGTGTGCGGGCACGCGGCTATGACCATGCGCGTATCATCTGCCGTGAATTGGCGCGTTCCAGCGATGTGCCGGTGGCGACGCTGCTTGCCCGTGCCGGCCAGGCGCACCAGGTCGGCTCGAACCGGGCCCAGCGGATGCGGCAGCTTGAAGACGCGTTCCGGCCTGTCCATGCAGATAAGATACGCGGCCGGCACATTGTGCTAGTCGACGATGTGCTGACCACCGGCGCCACGCTGGAAATCGCCGCCCGCGAACTCCGCCGCGCTGGCGCCAAGCGCGTCAGTGCCATCGTCTTCGCCCAGGCCTAGCCAAGAGCATAGTCAAGGGGCTCATTACGTTTCTTATCTAGGGATTCGCCTCACCACCCTTCGGGCTGGTGACCCCAAGCTACGCTTGGGCTTCGGGTCGGGGACTGCCACTGGCAGTCCCGTTCGAATCCCTACTCTCAAGCAAATAAAATAAGCCTACTAAAGTAGGCTTATTTTATTTGGCGGAGAGAGAGGGATTCGAACCCTCGCAGGGACTCGCGCCCCTCTAACGATTTAGCAAACCGTCCCCTTCAGCCACTTGGGTACCTCTCCTTAGCGATAAGACAAACCATTCTGGTTTTTTATCGTGCGGGGCGTCGAAATGAGTTCGTCGCTCCGGCTGCTTTTTCCAGTCCGTGGCAGGCTGAACGCATCGGATGTTATTCTAACAGATAAACGTATCTGATGAAACTAGAATTGTGGCGGAGAGACAGGGATTCGAACCCTGGGTACCGTTGCCGGCACGGCAGTTTTCAAGACTGCTACCTTCAACCACTCGGTCATCTCTCCATAACAGGGGTGATTATACCAGTATCCGACAATTTCTCCAAGTGTACTGCGTGAGTCGGTTCACTAAACTAAAACGGAACATCCCGTAAACTTGGAGATGTAAAGCTACCAAGTAAAGAGGAGATGTTCCAATGTCAAAACTACCAGATATTCCTGGGAATAAAAAGTGCTGGCTGG
>JBDHUJ010000051.1:0-8203 GCA_039809105.1 Saccharimonadales bacterium (SeqCode) | reverse complement strand
ACCCGCCGGCTGGAGGATTTCTGCCGTGAATGGATGGCCCGGGCCAACAACCCGGAGCTGTTTGCGAGTCCTACCGAATACCTGCGGTTTACGCTTGTTCCGTGTTAGTTGACTGAACCCTAATAGGGAGGGGCTTGCCCCTCCCAACTTGTCTCGAAGTAAATTCGAGACAAGTCTCCCTCCCCCTGAAGCTCGGCTATCGCCTCGTTCGCTCCGCTCAGTAGTCTCCCATCCCCTGAAGCTCGGGTTTACGCCCTCGTGGGCTGCGCTTATAGCTGGAGTAAATTCCTAAAGCGTAAGCCAAATGCTATATAATCTTATTGACTCTGTTACATATGTATTATACTATTTTAGTACTTACAGAGGTTCGGAGCACTCGGCAAGAGGAAACCATGTTATATAACGATTTAGTTCGCTTGAACGCCATCGACCAGGATATCATCCGTCAGTTGAAGCGTCTCTCGGCGCTGTACGACGAACGCGCGCTGATTATGAAAGCTCCCGCCACCGCCGTTTCCGAACAGGCGCCGCTTTCGGCCACCAGCTGCTACAAAAAGCTCCAGAAGTGCTGGGGGGCAGTAGGCGTAGATATACCGAAATTCGGCGTCCTGCAGCCGAAACTTGCCGCCGCGCTCGACTTTGTGACCGAACACCAGGACATCATGGAGCCGGGTATGGAAATCGTCCTCATACCGCCACAGCGCACCTTGCTGAAAGCCATGCAGCACATTCCGGCGCCGACCGTTGACATACAGAGCTACAAAGACCTCAAAATCAAACCGAACCAGGCATGGCGCTGTGCCGTCGTACAGAATCCTGCCGGTCGCCAGCACGTCGAAGACGTCCAGGATTTTCTGCAGAAACACCCAGCCAAAGACAAGACATTTTCCACACTTAGTACCAGCGCACAGTTGGTCGCCGCTGCCTACCTGCAAGGAGTACCACTGGTCGAAGTCGGCACCTGGAACCTCCTATTAGCCGACATGGTCTCGCCACACGAAATCCCGTGCGCCCGGCTCATTGACGACCGGTTGCGGTTCAGCGTCGACGACTCGGCCGGTTTCCTGGGCATGAACTACTACTACCCAAGCCTGCTTATCCATGGAGCGAACGCTCCAAAACGCACGAAAGGAGCAAAGAAAGCATGACGTTGAATGACCCCATACAAGGCATATTAGTATGCCGCCCGGAAACGCTGTTTTTTGTCGATAAAGCCCGCCCGGCGAGCAAGCTTACGAAGCACGCCCCCCGGACAGACCGGCTGCAAGGCATAGTCTTTACGGGGCGGTCTGGTGGCCCCAGCCTTGGCTCGGCGAAACTGAACAGCACTATGATACTTCCCGAACTCACGCCGGAGCGAATACGCGAAGTCGACAGCCTGACCATAACCGAACTCGAAGAGTTGACCGCCGGCATGGTCATCGCAGCCGGGAAACAAGAGGCCAAAATCGTGCGCAATCCGCGCCACGGTGTCATCCACAGCATCCGCCTCCCCCTCCGCCGCGACAAATAACATAAGAAACCCGAATCACGAAACTCTACCGCTGTCATTTCGACCGAAGTGTAGCGTAGTGGGGAAATCTTCTAACTGATTACCTTCTGCAGGGGGAAGATCTCTCCACTCCGGTCGAGATGACGGCTATCTTTGTTTTTTAGTTTCGTAATTCGAGTAAGAGTACTTGACATATATTGGTTTTGTAGTATTATATTACATATGTTTAAACCACAAGGCGTTAGAAATTTTGAGCGGTGCCCTCATAAGCAGGTCGCTTTCATAGACCGTGAGAACAAAAAAGGACAAGTGTTAGGGATTGGTTCCGCTAGTCTCGAGTGTCCAAATATAGAGAATACACTAGAAGTTACGGCTATTACGGCGCCGAACAGATTGAGGATATATGATTACTCCTCAACTGGATCTGGCCGTTATTACACCGACCGCTATAGGGGCCCGGCCGAAGCTCAGAGGCATCTAGCAAAAGTTGCAGGTGAGGTGGCATGTGCTAATTGCTCATTCGCCACCATGACCAAATCGGAATTATCTTCTTATCAAACGCAAGAACTAATTGATCAAGCAGCGTACGACAGAGCCGAAATTGACGCTATTAACTCGGCAAAAGCTTTAGAGCAAGCTCGTCGTGACGTTAATCAAATCAATGATCAATACGGTATAGCATAAGCAGTAATTAGGTGAGTTTATTGGCTTCGATGAAGTCTTCGACGAGTTGGCGGGCGGTGCGGTCTTCGATTTGTTTTGGCGGGTGTTTTTGGAAGTAAGCGGCCGGTTCGATGATGGCGCCTTTGAGGCCGTGGTCCTTGGCAAGTTTGAGACAGCGGATGCTGTCGATGGCGACGCCGGCGCTGTTCGGTGAATCCTCGACTTCTAGTCTGAGTTCCAGGTTCATCGGTACGTCGCCGAAGTGCTTACTTTCTATGCGCAGGAAACAGATTTTCTTGTCTTTCTGCCACGGCACATAGTCGCTGGGGCCGACGTGGACATTTTCGTCGTCAATGGTCTGGCCGCGGGCTTCTATCTGACTGGTCACCGCTTCGGTTTTAGAAATCTTTTTGTACTTCAGCCGGTCGCGTTCCAGCATGTTCAGGAAGTCGGTGTTGCCGCCAGTGTTCAGCTGGTAGGTGCGGTCGATATTCATACCACGGTCAAGGAAGAGGTTCACGAGCGTGCGGTGGGTGATAGTCGCCCCGACCTGGGCTTTGATGTCATCACCTATGACCGGCAGGCCAGCATCTTCGAATTTCTTAGCCCATTTTGGCGTGCTGGCGATGAAGACCGGTATGCAATTTACAAACCCAGCTCCGGCGTCTATAGCCGCCTGGGCATAGAACTCGGTCGCTTCCTGCGAGCCGACCGGGAGATAGTTTATGACCGCGTCAACCTTCGCATCCTTCAAAACTTTCACGACATCGGCGACCTTTTCACGGTCGTTCACTGGCACGAGCGCTTCGGTGTATTTGTTTACACCGTCCAAGCGGGGACCGCGAGATACTTTAACGCCCGTTTTTGGCACTTGGGCAAAGACGACGGTGTTATTGGGCGCTGCATATATAGCGTCAGCCACGTCCTGGCCCACTTTGTTGCTGTTGACGTCAAACGCCGCCACCACCTTGATATCACGGATGTGGTAACCGCCAAACCGGGTGTGCATGACACCGGGGATGAACTCGTCGTCCTTCGCATCTTTGTAGTATTCGATTCCTTGTACGAGCGACGACGCGCAGTTGCCAACACCCACAATCGCTACGCGAATTTCTTTGTCTTTTGCCATGATTGCTCACACCCTCCACATAATTACCAGCCAAGCATACCGCATTGCGCTCATAGTTTTCTAATATATTTGTGTTATATATGTATAAGTAAAAATTATACGCCCTGTCATTCCGGGCTTGACCCGGAATCTAAAACTGTAGATTCCGGCTCGGAGGCCGGAATGACATCGACCGAAAGCGAGCTATCCATGGAAGACCGTATAAAGAAATTCGTTACGCTCATAGACGCGGGTACCTACACAGCCGCCGCCAAGCAGCTCCACACCTCACAACCCGCCCTCACAACCGCTGTTCAGAAACTGGAACGGGAAATAAAGTCACCGCTCCTGGTACGTGGTTCGCGCATGCTCCAAATGACCCGGGAAGGAGAAGTGGTGTACGCGCATGGGCAACAGCTGATTCGCGAAGAACAAAACCTCCAGTCCGAGCTTGGAGCGTTAGCAGGGCAAAAGCAGCCGTTCGTCCTGGGTTGTATAGACAGCATTGCACTTACCATAGTCCAGGCAAAGTTGCTGCCGATACTCGAAACGGATTCCGAAGTCTCACTCATAGTTCAGAACTCCGCCATACTTCTCGAAGAACTGAAGCAGGGCAGGCTGGACATGGCTATCATAGTCGAGCAGCCACAGCGGTTACCCGAATACGCCGAACGGTTCCTGGGTGACGAAAAATTCGCATTAGTCTACCGCAAGTCCGAAGCCGAGCAGTATGCAGCCGAGGCCAAGGCGGGTACTCTCCACAACTTCCTGGCCTACAACCACGAATCAACGACCTACCGCATGCTCGAAAACCAGCTTGGACAGAACCGCATTGCCATAGAACCGAGCTTGTATTCTACCAACCCCTCAGTGCTAGCTGGGTTAGTACAGCAAGGCAAAGGCATTACCGCGCTGCCGTTGGCCTTCGCCGGACAACACATCGGCGGCAAACTGGCAGAAATAGACCTGCGCAAGCCGCTCTACCGGCCCATATACGCCTTCTGGCACAAAGACCGCAAGCTGCCCGCGTCCATAGAAGACTTCCTCGACGCCACCGAAATCCAAGTGGTTTAACGTGGGCCGGGCGCCTGTAGCGCCAAGTTTTGCAGTTCGGCCTGTTTTCTTCTCTTTGCCATGGCGCTCAGTATGGCAAGATACGCCAGCAGCCTTTCTTCCTTGAGGGCTTCGAGCTGCATGCGTCTGCTTTCGGCCTGCGAGCGGAGCATCGCGGATAGCCCTTGGTTGTAGATACCACTGAGCGCTCGCGGGTCAGCGTGGTGTACATCGTCGCCATCCAACATATGTGTTGCGAAATTCAGGCCGACTTCGGCGGCTGCGTCCCGGAAGTTCTGCTCGGCCTGGTCGACGTCCACTGTCCTATCTTTGCTGCCATCGCGCGGGCGGAACATAGTGACTACCGGAGCGAACAGCTGCCGTTTCGTGAGTTCGTGCAGTTCTGCAAAGGTCGCCCGGATGTCTGTAGAAATAATGGTATCCATCTGCTGTATCACCAGTCTGTTCGATGCGGCAAAGGTGTTCAGCTTTTCGTCCTTCAGCACCCGTATTCGGTCAAACAGCCGCGAAGCATCAATGTATGGCGGGCGGGCAGAAAACGAAACGAAGTCAGTGTTCGGCGAATTTGGCAGCTCTACGAGCACGCGGGTACCAGGACCCCCGTCTTCGACGTTCAAATCCGCCATAATCTTCTTCACAAGCCCGATTTTGTTTTTGCTTTGACTGCGGACCGAATTGAATCCGTCCGGCGTACAGTCTAGAGTTACGTTGCGCAACTGGACTTTCGGGTGAAGTCTTAAGACCTCGGCCGCTACACGCAAAGACACGTCGCCGCCCATACTGTGGCCATAGAATGACACTTCGGTGAGGCCTTTCTCGATAATCTGCCTGCCCACCACCTGCGCCAGGTGCGAAATCTGTATACCGACGATGTTGTCATAGTTAATGCCGAACACTCGCCCCTGTGTCGCCAATGATTCGGAAAGCGCTTCGGCGATGGGCGAGGCATCTTTAACCCCGAAACCACCAAACACAAATGTACCGTGTTGAGGATTTGTAGCAGCGACTTCTGGCGGCGTGACGTCTTTAATATCCGGGTAGGTATCGGGGTTGTTTTTACCCCAGACCCACAAGCTGCTATATCTGTCATATGTCAGAGCTAGCCTGGCGGTTGCCGGCACAAAACCCACTGCAATCGCAACGTTTCGAGCTATTCGTAGAGCATGACGCCTAGTAAAACCACGCTGTTTTGAACTACTTTGCGCCGCCTCTTCAGATTCATAATCCAACTGTGCAACCAAGACCGGGTCCACAGAACAAGTCGGGCTCGTCGTAGTATCCGTATCACCTGTACGTGCATATGCGGCCAATGATGTTTGCCGATACCGTTCGTAGAGCTCGGCGATGGTTGAATCTTCGGCAGCACCAGCTTCTTCTGCGGGACTTGTCTGATTCGCCTCCTCAACTTTTACCTCGGACGTACTATCTGGGGTTGTAGCGCTTAGAAACGTACTGAACAACTTTCTTCTGGACAACTCGGATGAGGCACACGGGTCTACAGGTGTTTGTTTTTCGGCAACCGCAGGGGCTTGTTCTACGGACTCTATGCCCAAGCGTTCGGGCGTCATCGTCATAGTGTTTATAGTATACGCCCGCTCGTCAACGCACCCCAGCACGAAAAACATCAAGCCATCAATGCCAAAGCGGCATCGTCGGCGACAGGGGAAGCTTATCAGGTTCTACGAAATGGCGGAGAGGGGTTTGTACCATGCCCAGTCAACCGACATCTGAGCGGGGAAATCGGTGGATTTAGGGGCGGGGAGCCAGTCGGGCGCTGCCGCGAAGTTAAAGATGTAGTACATAGGCTGCTGGAAGTGCGCCACCCACGTACCTGCCGTAAAATCGGTCGATTTCCAGTCTCCCATCCGAACTTGGTCGACGCCGATGCGGATGCGATTATCTTCCCATAGCATCCAGTACGTGTGGTATGCCTGGCTGGCATCGCTGCTATGGGATGCGGGCACATCAACATATGATTCCTTGTTGTCACTATCGGTGCCACTATCGGAGTACAGGTGTGTGGAATACGTAGTGGAATCACCGAATTGTTCCATTATGTCAATCTCGCAATAGTTCGGACTAGTGTTATACCCGACCAGCAGCATCCAGAACGCCGGGAACCAAGCCCCGCCGACACCGTTCTTAGAAAGGGGCATTTTGATACTGGCCGCGCACCAGCCGTACTTCATATTGAACTTCTGGCGAGAGGTGAAGCGCCCCGAATAAATCGTACTGCCGCTCTTGGTACACGTCATAACAGCATGCCCACTGCCATCAAGTGCCATATTGGCGTTCTGATACACCTGGGTTCCACCTTGGTTGATGGTATCTTGCTGCCATAGGCGGCTATCGAGCGTGGTACCGTCGAAGTTGTCCCAGACTTCGTTGGTAGCGAGCGTCCCGGTGTCGAACTGCCCAGCTTGGCCGACCGAGGGGCCGGAAGGGGCCGGACTGGCAGTAGTAGGTGGCACCGCGGCAATCAGCGCGTTCAAAGTCGCGTCAGACACTCCGCCTGTTCCAGAGCCAAACTTCACTCCTTTGCTACCCGACGCGGTCGTATCGTTCACGGCCGTAACTTTACCGCTCAGGGAACCATTTTCCGGTTCTATGGAAGCGGTAGCCGTGGCAGCATGGGATTCAAGCTCCCTAATGAGCCCGGTAATTCCGGTGAGCGAAGCAATGGCTAACCCGATGAGCCCGATAAACTCTTTACGAGTAAGGTTTTTGTCTAGGAGCTTCTGTAAATATGGCTTTGGCATGCATAAGTCCTACGTTACCCATATAGTACCGCTAAGTCACGCAAACGTAAACATTTTATCGTTATGCACCCATTGCAGCACGTTGTAAGGACATATAATCCAAATGTGGTTTCTACCCGTTAGTGAAATGGTATGGGTATGGAATATACTTAACCTCAAGGAATAACTATGCAACTTTCATCGGCTCAACTACGCGCCATATCGCTCATAAATCAGAAATCCAAAGGTAACTCCCTAGACCGCAGTCTGAGAGTTACGCTAAATTTTCATCCTGACCGTATAAGCAGCGACGTCCATATTTTAGATTCCATACTCGCGAGTGGCGTCTATAAATCACAATTCGAAACCAAGACAAGCAACGGTGGGCTCACTGCGCATCCTGGCGGCGACCGGTGGAAATGGGAAAGCAGAATCTTCGGTGGCGCATACGACAACGATATATCGTCGTCGCGCCCAAAGTATGGCGCACTCAATTACAAAAGAGACGCTTATGGGGCATCTCCAAGATTCGGCTCCGCATACATCCGGCTCAATGAATCCGTCCTAGACCGCACTACATTTTGCTATCCAGACAGCGTGTTCGTCCCAGATGCGTTCGGAACCGCCGAACATATGTCCTTGGTTGGCTTAGCCCTAAAAGACGATAAAGACCTACTCGATGATTACGTCGAAGCACATGTGCATGGAGACATCCGTCTTAGCGAAGACGTAGAAGCCATAGTCTTGGACCCAGCCTACATAGACACTTACGTGGAGAGGCTAGCCCTAAAACTACCTTGTGCAGCTGAATGGCATAACGGATACGCGCTTACACTAAGTGAGATGGCGAAATACCCTAACTATCGCGGGAGCGAATATATAGAACTGGCCAGAGAAATCGCTCACAACGGAGTCATTACGCCCCATGATATAGGCGAGGCGGCAAATACAGGAAAATACGAACTACAAGACCTCAAGAAAATATGGCATTACGTCGCAAGGTATGGCACAGGGCAATCGCATATGCCCCTACATCCCCAGTAGATACTCCATGTATGCTGTACTCCTGCCCGCTTTCTTCAGGCTGGCCTTTATGCCTATCTTCCTCACTTTGTCTCCCCGGACTAC
>JBDHUJ010000050.1:0-8410 GCA_039809105.1 Saccharimonadales bacterium (SeqCode) | reverse complement strand
GTAGTCCGGGGAGACAAAGTGAGGAAGATAGGCATAAAGGCCAGCCTGAAGAAAGCGGGCAGGAGTACAGCATACATGGAGTATCTACTGGGGATGTAGGGGCATATGCGATTGCCCTGTGAATCACAACCCTGAATATTCTGAGAACAGACCCCAATTGTCACCCGAAGTCGAAATTGCCGCTACCGAGCTTTTTGCTCAAGCATCGCTCTTACTTGACACTGCCCCACTCTCAGCACAGATTCTCGCTTCTGGCGAGGTAGCCGCCCGTAACCTCACCATTACCCGCGCCCTGGATGTGAAATACCCCTATAACGAAAACGTCGTCACCTCCGAAGTAAAAGCCGCTTTTTACCACGACACCAGAGACCGCACATCGGTCATTACCCGATACGATGTGACTATCGATGGCGACCCTAAGCGATATATGAAAATCGATTTCTATAGTGGCGCCCCTTTTGGGCATTTCTATGACACTATGCAGGGGGCTACGCAGTTTGAAGCGCCAGCTAACCGCACAGATTTCTCGGCGGCAGTCTACCAGTTCAACGAAGAAACCGGAGAACAAGAAGAAGTCGATGCGGTGGCTGCTACCCCTCTACGTACCATTAGCGCCTGGTATGACGCCGAAAGTGGCAGTATATCTGACATAACCTCAGAAGCCCGACCACCATTCGGCATGCCCGAGGACATTGAAGCATATGAAGACGAAAGAACCATAAATGAAGAAGTCGGCACATATTCTGACCCGTACGCCGATGACGTGATGCTGGGCTACGAGCTAGACGACATCGAGCGCGCCGACTATTCCGCCCTGCAGGAAGCCGATGTACAGTCGATGGAACTTTGGCTGACCGGAGCAAAGCCCCTGCCCACTATCTAAAACTAAAAAAGACCCCAGATGGGGTCTTTTTTAGAGCTTGGCTTTCCCTATTTTTTGCTATTTTTCACCTAAAGCGATACGGGAGAAGCGGCGGACGACGACGTTTTCGCCAAGGCGGGCGCCATGTTCCTTCACGTATTCACCGACGGTAATGTCGGGGTTTTTGATGAACGGCTGGTCGTTTAGGCAGCGCTCTGCAAAGTACTTTTTGAGCTGGCCGTCGACGATTTTGCCGGCCATGTCGGCCGGTTTGCCGGCGAGCGCGTCGCTGGCGAGCAGCTCTACTTTCTTAGCTTCGCGGGCTTCGGCTGGGATGTCGTCGCTGCTGACGTATTCGGGGCTGCTAGCAGCAACGTGCATAGCGACGTCTTTGACGAGGTCGGTGAAGATTTCGTTGCGGGCGACGAAGTCGGTTTCGCAGTTCACTTCTACGACGACGCCGATACGGCCATCGTGGTTATAGGTACCGACCACGCCGGCACGGGCTTCGCGCTCACCGCGCTTTTCGGCCTTGGTCAGGCCCTTTTTGCGCATTTCTGCCAGGGCTTTGTCAAAGTCGCCGTCGGCTTCTTCGAGCGCTTTTTTAGCGTCGGTCAGGCCGACACCCGTCAGGTCCTTTAGTCGTTTAACTTCTTCAATGGATACAGCCATATGTACTCTCCTTTAGTCGTGTTAGAGGGTGTAGGGCGTAGAGCTTAGGGCTTAGCAAGCTACACCCTATACCCTAGCCCCTAAGCCCTATTTCTCTTCGGTTTTGTCGGCGGGTTTGGTAGCCTTGGCCTTGCCGGCTTCGACAGCTTGCTTCATGTAGTCGGCTACGAGCTGCAGTGCCTTGATAGCATCGTCGTTGCAAGGGATTGGGTAGTTGATGCCGGTTGGGTCAGCATTGGTATCGACCAGGGCGACGATGGGCAGACCGAGCTTCTTGGCTTCTTTGACAGCGTTCGCGTCAGCAACGATATCGAAGATGACGACTGCGCCTGGCTTGGCGTTCAGTTCCTTTATGCCACCGTAAATGGTGTTCATGCTGTCGATTTCTTCCTGGAAGCGCTGGATTTCGAGCTTGTTGTATTTGCCGGCGAGTTCGCCGCTCGCCATCTTGTTTTCGAGGTCGACCAGGTGCTTAATCTGCGCGCCAATGGTGTTCCAGTTGGTCAGCATGCCGCCGAGCCAGCGTTCGGTAACATATGGCTGCTTTAGGTCTTCGGCCAGCTGTTTGACGATGTCTTGCGCCTGGCGCTTGGTGCCGACGAACAGAATCTGACGGTTCTTGCTGGCGGTCTCAGACAGGAAGCTGAGGGCTTCGTCGAGCTTTTCGACCGTCTTGGTCAGGTCTATGATGTGGCTGCCGCCACGCTTGCTATGAATGTACTGGCCCATTTTCGGGTGCCAGCGGCTGGTCTGGTGACCGAAGTGGGCACCGGCTTCCAGCAGTTGTTTGATGTCTACGTCTACAGACATGTGAACTCCTTAAGTCATGTGACATGTAGCAATTTTCATGTTGCAAAGATGTAACAGATGGCATGTGTCATAGCCGAAGCCCGAAAACATGCTATCTGTTACATGCAACATCTTTGTTACATGACACATGCAGATTGTTAATTGATTTGTCGTCAACTCCATACGGAACTAGTTGTGCTATTTCCGTCTCTTTCGAGAATATCCTTGTTCTTGAGTTGGTGACCTCGGTGCGCCTACACGGCCGACACGGAGGAGGATACACTACCAACCTGCTTCGTTCGTTGACCCGTACAGTGTAACAGATACGGAACAGATGAGCAACATTGCCCACCCAACCCCTGTAGAAAGGTTTGTATAAAATTACCACATTCCGTATACTATAAGCATAATCTAAAAACAGATATGAAAAGTTCGCGGTTCCGGCATATTTATAACCACTTTGGGGTAGCTGTAGTAACAGCCCTGCTCTTCGGTAGTATTGGTTCGTATTTCGTGCGCGCCAGCTTCGCCGCCACCTACAGCAGCAATCCTGAAGGGTTTGCGGACTACTGCCAGATAGAAAATAACCACACAGTCATATATGGATGGGCGTATGACCCGGAGTCCAATGCCGGTGACCAGCCGTATCTCACGGTCGTAGTAGGATCCACTGCGTGGCAACTAGCGACAAATATCGCCACATATCGCCCCGCCAAAATCAACTCGCGGATAGGCACCGTCTATCCTGGCGCTCCGCAAATGGGCACCTACGGGTGGCGCCTGGAAGTAAGCGGGCTTTACAAGGGTGGTTCGTACCCCGTCTCGGGAACAATTACGAACGTCGGCGCCGGCGCGAATGTCGCACTGAACATAAACAGTACATTCACATTCCCTGGCGAAGGCGACCCGAAAATCCTTTTTACCAGTGACAGCAAAATTCCAGATGCCTGCCTGGTCACAGCTCCCGCGCCAGCACCAGCCCCAGCCCCTGCCCCGGCGCCCGCACCAAAACCCACGCCAAAACCTACAGCGCCAAAAGTTACCACCCCCAAGGCGACTACACCAGCGGCACCTGTTCTTTCGAACGCCGCCGACGCAACCGCTACAGCCGGTACCTCGGCTGCAAGCCTGAGTGTACCCGTGGGCAACGCCACTACGCTTTATGTACGCTACGGCACCGACGCAGATAAGCTAGACCGCTCCACCGAAGTCCAGAAAGTTTCCGGCGCGACAGCGACTGTAAAACTCGACAAACTGACCGGCAAGACGACCTATACGTACCAGCTAGTCCGCGCCCTCGATAAACAGACCACTACTTCTGCAAACGCGACATTCACTACTAAAGGTTACGATGTAGCTCTCTCCTTCAAGGATGCTTCCGGCAAACCGGTTAGTGGCGTCAAGGTTACGCTCGGCAAGAGCAAACCGGTAACGAGCGACAAGGACGGCAAAGTAGCATTTGCCAACCTTTCGAGCGGCTCATACAGCCCTATCTTCACCTACGGCGGGATGAACTACTCCGAAGAGTTCACGACCAGTTCCGCGACCGAAGACTCCCAGACGGGCACCGCAGTACTTGCAAAGACCATTGACCTCTCCAAGCTGCAAAAGGCCGCCCAGGTAACGCCACAGCAGCCAAAGAAGGCCGCAAACAACAGTACGGTAGCCATAGTGTCGTTCTCGCTTCTGCTCTTCGGCATCATCGGCGGCTTTATATGGTGGATCATATGGCTCAAGCGACGTAAGGCCGAGCAGGAGTATCTAGCTCAGACCATGGCGCCCATTCCACAGCCGTACGTCTCGGCACCCGCCGCACCCGAACCGCAAGCCGTTGTCGCGGCCGTAGCCCACCAAAGCAAACATCACAAGACACAACCAGCCCCCGCCCCGTCTCACATGGGCGAGAGCTTGCGTGATATGGTCATACAGTCCATGGCGGAAGAGTCGGCCAAACACCCCGAAAACCACAACAAAAAACCGCCTATCGTGCCTGGTGAATAAGCGAACCCCCCTACCGGCAAACCCGAAGAAAAATAGGGTATAGGGGCGAGGGCTTAGGGTGTAGCTTACTAAGCCCTAAACCCTAAGCTCTACACCCTAACGTAACGACTAAAAGGAGTGAATGATATGTCCGTATCTATCGAAGAAGTAAAAAGCGCCCCTCGGGGCGCTTTTGTTTGCGTAGGTATGCGTGCGATTAGCCGACGCGGTACCAACGGCTCGTGCCGTCGTAGATGAAGTCCATACAGGTCTGACCACTGTTCAGCGAGACCGACAGACCATCGTAGTTACCGCTGTCTTCTATCTTGTCTGAGCCGCCAGGAACAATGAGCACGGCGTTACTGTTCGTACCGATGTTCTTTAGGCTTATCCACGTACCAGATGCCTGGCTTGTAGGAAGCGTAACCGTAAAGCCGGAGCTAGTCGGGTTCACGATGACATACTCACCGGCTGCCGGCGTATAGGCAGACGTCTTTATGGCGGTGACCGAACGGGCGCCGTTACCGCCACCACCACTCGGTGTCGACCATGAGGTGGCTGTCGCACTAGTAGCAGTCAGGACCTGGCCGTTTGTCGGTGCGCTCGCAGGCAGGGTTATGCCCTTGATTTTCGCAACCGAAACAGACGTAGCCGTACCAGCGAGGTCGCCAGCGAGCTGTACGATACCTTTGGAGCTCGTAGTGGCATCTGCAGCACCAGCAGCGACCACGCCATCGACGTAGGTCTTGTTGGCGGCCTGTGTGCCAGTTGTAGGCGTGGGAACAATGGGCGAAGACGAGAAGGTCTTTACGCCGGCGACCGTTTCGGCGCCAGTGTTGTGGACCGCTGCACTGTCAGCGGCTTTGGCAGCCAAGTCGGTCGTCAGGTTCGTCACCGCGCTTTCAGGGATGTTGCTGAGCGTGTTGCTTGCGCCAGAGATAGTCTTGTTCGTTAGCGTTGCAGAAGCGGCGTTTTTAGTAGCGTCGGAGGTGTTATCGGCGTTGCCGAGCCCGACGTCAGACTTGGCAAGCGTGACCGCGCCGCTCTGGCCGTTGACCGTAGTCACACCGCCCGCAGATGGCGTCACCCACGTCAGCGCCGAGCCGTTATAACTCAGTACCTGCCCGTTCGTAGCGCCGGTGGCCGAGAGTTTGGCGTACGTGACCGCGTTGTTGTTGATTTTGGCGGACGTTATAGCATTGTTCGCAACTGTCGGAGTAGCAGCCGACCCGGTCAAATCGCCGGCGAGTTGTACGAGACCCTTCGTCGAGGCATCGGCATCGGGCACCGAACCGGAACCAGACGGCGTGGACCAGCCGAGCGCGCTACCGGTATACGAAAGAACCTGGCCTGCGCTTGGGCCGGCGGCAGAAAGCTTTGCCGCGGTAACAGCACCATCCTGAATCTGTGCCGTGCCGACGATATTGCTCTTCAGCGCACCCGCTGTATCGTGCACCTGACCTAAGAAGTCGTTAAGTATATTACCCCACTGCCCGTCGTCACTGCCTGGATTTGGTAATCGTGCCATGTGTTCGCCCTTCTTACTACTTTCTTTATTAATCGCAAATAATTGCACTTACGCTTACTAACCGATGATACTAGACAATATCACACGATGCAACTGCAATGGAACGCTTTTATGCTTGGTTTAGCATTTTTTACAATATATAAGTCCGTTCCAAATGCATACATGCAATAGGACTTATGCAAAATGGTGCAGTTTCGGATGAAAAATGAGTACCGGAATGGAGGCGTATTAGAAATACGGCGGAATGATAATTGACGCGATAAGCGGCAATTATATGCCGAGCCCGATTCGTTACGTAACTAGAGATTATGAACGAACCGGCGCGAAGCTATAGGAACGGAAGTTTTCGCCGGAAATGTGCCGTTTTGCATAAGTCCTATGTGGTGTACAATTATGACTGGTAGTGCTTATACTATAAGACTAGTTACTACATAACGTAAAGGAGTCAGTATATGGGATTCGGAGGAGGCGGTAGCGGCAGCAGCAGTATCGCGACAGCGACAGACGCCGCACTTAACAACCCTGCAACCAACAATATTCTGGTGTACAGCAACCTGGGCAAATGGTCCAACCAGGCGATGGTAGGCACCGTTGCACTCGCCAACGGCGGCGGCCAGGAAACGGTCGTCACCAACGCCACAGCTACCGGCGCAACTACGCTGAACTTGGCAAACGGCAATGTCTTCAACCTGACCCTGACCGGCAACGTCACGTTCACATTCAGTGGCGCAACCAGCGGTAAGGCATGTGCCTTCAGCGTGTATATTAAGCAAGACGGCACCGGCAGCCGCACGGTGACATGGCCGACCGTAAAGTGGGCTGGTGGCAGCGCTCCTACCCTTACGACCAGCGCCAACGCTATCGACGTACTGGTGTTTGAAAGCCTGGACGGCGGCACGACCTGGTTCGGTTCGCTCGTCGGTGCAAACTTCAGCTAATCGCACCATCCAAAACGAAATACCCCGTGCAACCGCCGGGGTATTTTTCATATCGCATCATCGTCAGTATCGACGCTAAGAGCCAAGGAAGACTTCGGTGCTACCGAGTTTTATAGGCTTGGGTGTGGTACCCAGACGGAACTTGCGTCCGCTAGGGGTTGAGTTACCGACTGGCGTGTTCATCCAGGTGGTTATTTCGGAAGGCGTTAGTTCTTGGTCGAATACGCGCAGGTCGTCGACTACACCGTTCAATGTGTAGGCCGAGCTGCCTGCAGCCCCACCCACATACCACGTGCCAGAACCGAAGTTCATAGCATTCCCCTGGCCCACTGACACGGATGTGCCGTTCAAATATAAGGTAGCCGTACCGTCGCTCTTGCGCGTGGCAGCTAGGTGTACCCAGGTGTTGTCGGCGATTGCGCCTTGAGCGCTTTGCGGGAACGTCCCATTGCCGGAATAACATTCCGCCTGATCCCCACCATGCGATAACTCGAAATAGAAGTTACCGTTATTGGAAACGATAGCTCCATATACGGTCGTAATACCGCTCCGTTTCATCCAGGCCATGACTGTCCAGGCAGATTGTGATGCATTCGGCCCGAGAACACCGGTAAACTGCTCTTTGCCACCACCGTTTGTGTGGCCGCCGACCACCCAGCCGGAGCCGTCAGTCGTCAGGTTGTAGCCGTTGCCGCTTGAATCGGCAGTTGTGCTGCCGGTGCCTTCGTTGAAGCCGTATTCCGAAAGTAATGCCATGGGGCTAGCTCACATCTACCCAGAGCATACCGCCGCCCGGGTCGCTCGTCGTGCCGACGGCGTACAGACCCAAGTGTATCCATTCCGAAGCGGTAAAGCTGGCGCCACCAGAACCGGTGGTCTTGCGATACCAACGAGCATACTGGTACGTTACGACATCGCCCTGGTTATACGTAGTGCTGGGCGTAAAGGCGCCTTTGTCGGTCAGCACCGCTAGCGGCGTAGTAAAGCTGCCGGTACCATCGAGGAACTTGGTAGCATCCGCTGGCAGAGCCGTCACGCCAAGCGTGCCGTCGCCGCCCGATGTTTTGACCACACCGTTCGAAGTCAGGTTGGAGATTTTGTTTATACTCGGACTTTGCAGCGTTTTGTTGGTAAGCGTGGCTGACGCCGAGTTCTTGGTTGCGTCGCTGGTGTTGTCCACGTTGCCGAGGCTCAGGTCTGATTTGGTGAGCGTCACGGCGCCGGTTTAGCCGTTCACACTGCTCACGCCACCGCCTCCGCCGCTGTTCAGCTTGGTCTGCACGGCCGCATCGAGCTTGGCCTCAGAGACCACACCATCGGCGATATTCGCCGTACCGACTACGCCGGCCTTGAGCGTGCCGTCGCCCGCTAGCGACTGCGACAAATAATCATTCAATATAGTTCCCCACTGACCGTCGTCACTGCCGGGTGCTGGTAGCCGTGCCATTACTGCTTATCCTTTCGCATTTACAGCCAGTATACCAAAGCCTGCCGTAAAAAGTCTATGCTTTGCCGCACCGGGTTCAGTCAACTAACACGGAACAAGCGTAAACCGCAGGTATTCGGTAGGGCTGGTAAATAACTCCGGTTGGTTGGCCCTTGCCATCCATTCCCGGCAGAAATCCTCCAGCCGGCGGGTCA
>JBDHUJ010000049.1:0-8563 GCA_039809105.1 Saccharimonadales bacterium (SeqCode) | reverse complement strand
GAAGTGTTGGGCGAGCGGTTGGTGAGGCATATGTGTTCCTTGTTTGTGTTACAGCTCCTAGCATAGCGGAAAAAGAAAAGGGCTTCCTGGCGGAAGCCCTTTTCATATGCGATTGCCCTGATGACAAGTATTCGTGAGGTCTACAATGCACCCGATATGGCTGCCGCCAATGTAGAGTGGACTGATGTCTGGCATAATTTTTCGACCTACGAGAAAGCGATTGCATCTACTGACGGGCTGGCAGATGTGCCGGCTGCCGAACTGGCCGCACGACTAGACGGCTTTCCTCCGGATAGCGGCTATAGCCGACCGGTTGAGGCCGCCGCCATGCTGCTCGGCTGCCTATCGGCGCGTCAACTACTTACGATTTTCGGTGAGGAGGTAACCGCGTGGACTATTGGCAACGACCCTAATACAAGGCGCGTCGAAGGGCTTACTTCTGCTCTTGAAGACGAAGGCTACAACGAGTGGTTTCTGCGTAAGTCTAGAATCGTTGCTCGTGAAAACGCACACAGACAGACGCAACATGCAGGCGAATCTGACAAGAAAGTATCTGGCAGGGCTGTTTTAGCACAGAACACAGTTATGGAAGCTGTGTGGGGCAGTGTGCTGACAGATATCGATGTTCCTGAAATAGTGCGGCAAAGCCCAAAAGACGACATTCAATTAAGCGGCAAGCGGTGTCAAGAATATGCTGTCGTACCAGTGCAGGCCGATGATGGCCCGGATTTTATGATGAACGGTCGCATACTTGAGTGGGTAGACAGTGTAACGGCAAAGAACAGTATCGCTGATTACACTGGTACGTACCTCGATACCCCAACTGGTTTTGCTTTGACGTACAGGGGTCTCCCCCAGGCGATTGGCGGAATCGTTGCGGCCGGTAATGGACAAGAGGTTCAGCTCCGGCAGATGCAACGGATACAAGGCCAGGTTTGGCGGCCTTCCGGAAATGGTGGCCGTGAATCTGTTGGGCATAAACAACCGCGCGGTCTTATGCCGATTGATTGGCAAAAGGTTCTTGTTCTAATGGCGGGCGGCATTGCTCGGTCATGCGGGATGAAAGCCGTTGCTATCCGCGAAGCCGTGCACGGGTACAATTGTTATATTACTAAGGAGCAATCAAAGCGGGGCTACACTGTTCCGGCGCAACGTCTCGGGTTTACGCGCGGCGAAGAGGGTGATTGGCATATGCCTCTCGCGCACCTGATAAGCTTCTGACTATAAATCTTTGCCGTAGCCGTTCAGGAAGGCTTCGGTGGTCATTTCGGCTTTGCCGGCGGGCTTCAGGCGTAAGACCTCCAGCCAGTCCTGGCCAGTGCCTATAAAGAGGCGTTTTTTCTCTGGCATGAGTTTTCCGGGCGTGGCTTTGCCTAGCTGTGTAACGGATGCGGCGGTAATTACAACATCCGTAGTACCGAGACGCATGCGGCTTTTGGGCCATTGTGCGTATGCACGGATTTCGCGTTCCAGCGTGACTGCAGGCTTGGTACAATCAAGTACGCCGTCGTTTCTGCTGATGAGCTTGTCGTATGTCGCGGCGTTGTGGTCCTGAGGCAGGGCAACTACACTACCATCCAATATGCCGGGTAGTATTTCTAACAACATCGCGCTGCCGATTTCGCTGAGGTCGTCTGCTAACTGCTGTTTCGTTTCGGCGCCGGTCAGTTCGTACTCGGACTGGGCGTAGACGGGGCCGGCGTCCATCTCTTTGGCAAGTTCCATTATGGAAACACCTGTCACGCTGCTGCCGTCCAACATAACGCTTTCGAGCGGTGTCGGGCCGCGGTGCTTTGGAAGCAGGGAGGGGTGGATGTTTATGATACCGCGGGGGAATATGTCGATGATAGACTGGGGAATGATTCTGCCATACGCCACTAGCACACCGGCGACGGCGCCATAGCTTCGCAGTTCTTCCAGGATGTCTTTGGGTTTGTCCGGCAGCAAGACTGGTATGCCGTACTCGCCAGCGAGAGTAGCGACTTCCAGGCTTCGAGCGTTGCGGGACTTGGCTGCTTCGTGGTTTGCCACAACTGCCGCAATGGGGTAACCAGCCTCGATAAGCGAGCGCAAAATAGGTGTTGTGGTAGTTACACCAGTTGCGATGCGCTCGTTACCAAAGAAGACTATTGGTCCGTATATCTGCTTCATAATCGAGTTGCTCCAGGTTGCCCGATTCGTTCAGGTTGTAAAATGCCTTGTCGTCATCTTTTATACGGTCCAGGAAAACTATGCCGTTTGTGTGGTCGATTTCGTGTTGGAATACGCGGGCCAGGAAGCCTTCGGCGGTGATGCGGACTTCTTTGCCATCCAGACCCAAAGCTTTGACGCGTATCTTGTCATGGCGGGGTACTTTGCCATAAATGTCTTTGACGCTCAGGCAGCCTTCAAAGTCTGTTGTAACGTTCCCTTCGTATTTCGTAATGACCGGATTTATGAAAACGCGGAATGTTTTGTCTGACTTGTTGTCGAAATCGTTACGTATTATAACCACCCGCAGTGGCACATCGATTTGTATGGCGGCCAGCGCGACACCGACTTCGTGGTCGCGGCCGGCTTCCCATTCCAGTGTCACTCCGCGCATGTGCTCTATAAGTTCCGTAATCTGCTCGTCTATGTAGCCGACTTTTTTGGACGACTCACGCAAGTGGTCATTCGGCAGGGTAATGAGGGTTTTGTCATTCATATGCATAGAAGTATACCGGAAGGAGTTCTCAGGGGGAACCAGTTTCCATTTACCTTTTACCATTTTCCATTCACCATACATCCACCGTTGTCCGTTTACCGTGGAGGACGCCCGCACGGTAAACGGTAAAGGGATAACGCATGGTGAACGGTGAAGGGTGAAAGGTAAACGACTTCTAGAGTAAATTAGTCGGGTCGATATCGTAGCTCCACCCGGAGGGGAGCTCGTTGATAATTGCAACTAGTTCGGTACGCTTGGCACTTTTGACCACCAACTGCCAGTTATATTTCCCGCGTTCGCGGGGATGGAAGGCGGGCGTGGGACCTTCGACACTGACGCCTGGGTGCTCCGTGGTGATGGTTGCGGCAAGTTTGCGGGCGTTCGATTCTGCTGACTTGCTGGTCGCGCGGAGGCAGTTTAGCTTCAATAAGAACGTGAAAGGTGGAAACTTGAATAGTTTGCGTTCCGCCAGCTCGGTTTCGTAGAATCCTCCCCAGTCTCCCGCCAAGGCTGCGCGGAGTGTCGGGTTTTCGGGGTCGTAGCACTGGACGACAACACTGCCAGCGCGGTGTCCGCGGCCGACCCGGCCGATGACTTGGCTTAGCAATTGGTAAGTACGTTCGGTGGCGGTGTAGTCAGGCATTAGCAGACTGCTGTCGGCATTGATGATTCCTACGAGGCTGAGGCGCGGAAGGTCAAGCCCCTTGGCAATCATCTGTGTGCCGACTAAAATATCGGCGCTGCCGGCCTGAAGCGCATCGATGTGCTTTTCCAGCCGTTCGTCTTTGCCGAGGTCAGTGTCGAAACGCTGGACTTTGGCTTGCGGAAACAGGCGCTGGACTTCTTCTAGAACCGCTTTGGTGCCGACGCTTTTGAGTAATATATCGGAGTTGCCGCATTCTGGACAGGTGCCGGGTAGCTGCGTAGTGAAGCCACAGGTGTGGCAACGCAGCACGTGTTCGTCGCCGTGGTAGGTGAGTGGCAGGTCGCAGTTCGGACATAGCTTTTGCCAGCCGCAATTGCTGCAAAGCACCACGTTTGCGGTACCGCGGCGGTTTAGAAACAAGAGCGTCTGCTCGCCAGCTTGTAAGGTAGTTGTAACTTTGTCTACGAGTTTTTGCGTCAGAATCCGGCTTCGGGAGAAGCTGTTTTTGTCCCGCATGTCGACCATAGTTATGGCTGTTTCGTTGGCGTCGGCTTGCGTTGCGAGCTGGTTCATACGGATAACAGGGCGCTGTTTGCTGTGAGCGAGAAAATAGTCGTCTATGTTGGGTGTAGCGGAGCCGCTGACAAATATGCCGCTATGGAGTGTTGTAAGAACTGCAGCGACTCTGCTGGTCAGATAATGCGGGGCTGATTCGTTTTTGTAGGCCTGGTCATGCGACTCATCCAAGATAACCAGACCGACGTTATGGACGGGCGAAAATAACGCCGAACGCGGGCCGATGACCACTACGGGCTCCTGTGTAGCGAGCAGCCGATACCATGCGTCGCGGCGGGCAGCTGCAGTCATGGCGGAGTGAAGTACCACAATTTTGTGTTCACCGAACTGCTGAGAGAAGTTACCGGTGAGCTGCGCTGTCAGGCCGATTTCGGGCGTTAACATGAACACAGATTTTCCGGCGGCCAATGTGCGCCGAGTAAGTTCTATGTATACCCGCGACTTGCCGCTGCCGGTTATGCCGTGCAGGAGGTAGCTGCCGGGTTCTTGGATGATTGCGAGGGCATGCTGCTGTTCGGCCGTAAGTGGGGGCAGGGAATCGAACGAAGAACGTGGAACGTTGAAAGCAGAAGTATCTCCATCTTCGTCTTTCTTCGTTCGACGTTCTGTTTTAGGGAAGGCTTCGGTGGGTGGGACAAAGAGCCGGACGACGGCACCCAGCGGAGCGGGGTAGTAGGCACGCAGCCATTCCATCAGTTTCAGGTTTTCGTGCGGGATGGGGGCGAAGGGTGCGGCTGCGCTGATTTCTTTTGTTTCGAAAAGGGGCTGCCTGACTTCGCCGGTTACGATACCTAACACGCTGCGTCCGCGCATACTGACTTTTACCAGCGCACCAGCCACCAGCGCACCAGCATGCCCATACGTCAGCGCTTCGCTGCCGTGGTACTGCATGTCGCCGACCAACACTTCGTAAAATCTCATAGCTTTAGTATACGGCTACAGGGCTCACATGGGCATAGATTGGCAAAATCGCGTAAATCCGGTTGAAATCAAAAAACCGGCAAGCTATACTATGTGGGAAGCACGTTGTTGGAACGACAATAAACCGTAAGGGCAACAAGCAGTAAGTGGATTAACTGGGATATATAAATGTTAGACGTTTTTATTACTTCACGAGTGCGCCGCAAGATAATCGTTATTTATGCGAAGTATCCCGATTTCAAGACGCACGTCCGTGGTCTGGCGAAGCTTATCAAAGAAGACGCCGGCAACATCCAGCGCGAACTGAAGCGGCTCGAAAAGGCTGGCTTCCTTATTTCCGAAAAGCAGGGCAATACTAAGATTTATCACACGAACAAGCAGTTCGTTATCTTTAAAGAACTCCAAAGTATCGTCCTCAAGTCGCAGCGCACCACCCAGCGTCGCGGCACTTCTCAATAGGGTGGTTTAGAACCCGGCCACTGACCAAAAGCGTTGTGGCTCGCGCCCAGCGAGCCCTCACTCAACGCTGGTCTGCAGACCGGAAGGGTAGGTCGCCGCGGCGACCGTAGGGAAACCCTTCAGGGTTTCCCTGGTCAGACCAGAAGACGCCTACGATGGAAGTCATCACAGACTCCGAACCGTCTGCAGGCTTCACACTCATCCCTGTGCACGGATATCCAGTCTAGCGCAAAGCCAAGAACCGTCCGGGTGTGCTCAGGCTCGTCAGGCCAGCTTATGCTGGGATGACAAAAACCCAGTAACTTCTTGCTTTCTGCAAGGTGTTACGCTATACTTGTACCCGATATGATAGAAGTTACCCGCAAAGACAGCAAAGAACCGGTAGAAAACCTGGTGCGCCGCTTTAACCGCCGCGTCCAGCAATCCGGTCTCATCGTGGCCGTTAAACAAGGCCAGTATTTTGAGAAGCCGATTAGCAAGCGCGAACGCCGCGCCAAGGCTATTATCCGCAATCAGCGCAAAGCGTTGAAGCTCAAAAAAATTAAGCTCGGCCAGCGGTAGATACCGTGCTGAAGCAGCAGTTGCAAGACGACGTCAAAGCCGCCATGTTGGCTGGTGATGCGCTTCGTGTTGAGACTCTTCGTGGGCTGAAGAGTGTTATCCTCTACGCCGAGGTCGCCGCTAAAAAGCGTGAGGGCGACGGTATAAGCGACGACGAAATCGTTGCGCTGTTCGCTAAAGAATCGAAAAAGCGGGCAGAGAGCGCCGAACTGTATATACAAGGGGGTGCTCAGCAAAAAGCCGATAAAGAATTGGCCGAAAAGGCCATCATCGACGCGTACCTGCCAGAGCAGCTTTCGGAAGCTGAGCTAGCAAAGCTCATCGACGAAATTATCGCCGAGCAGGGCGCGGAAGGCATGCAGGCCATGGGCAAGGTCATCGGTGCGGTAAAAGCAAAAACAGGCAACAGCGCCGACGGCGCGTTGGTCGCAAAACTCGTAAAAGAAAGGCTCGCATAAAAACATGTCTGGCGTCGGTGTTTCTTCGTTGAAAATTGAAAATTGGTCATTGAGTGGAAATTGGAAATTGGTAATTGGTAATTGCACAATCATTGGAGACTTCCAGTGATTGTGCTGATGGGTGTCGCTGGGGCCGGTAAAAGCATGCAAGGCCACCGGCTCGCCGATGAGTACGGCTATGCGTACATATCGACCGGCGAAATCTTCCGCGTGCTCATAACCGGCCGGCGTCGTAACGAAATGCTCGAAGGCAAGCTGCTGAGCGACCAAGAAGTTATAAACGTCGTCGACAAGGTGCTTGAGCTCATCGATACCAAAGAACAGTTTATTCTCGACGGTTTTCCGCGCACTAAACAGCAGATAGACTGGTTGTTCGCGCAGGCAAAGAAGGGCCGACTTGAGCTGCCCATTATCATCAACCTGGAAATAGACGAAGAAACCGTGAAGGACCGTTTGTATAAGCGTGGTCGTATGGACGACACCGAAGAAGCGATTATGCGCCGCTATAACGAATACCAGGAAGTGACGCGCCCCATTCTTGACTATATGAAAGAAAAAGGCCTGAGGGTTTGTGATGTAGAGGCTGATGGTACGCCGGCCGAGGTGCATGAAAAAATCGCCGCTTGCCTTGGCGTCAAACCATGACTTCTGTAACACGGCACATTCCTGGCCCACACGCACTTTTCCGACGCCAGGGGTGCTCCACCAGTCGCTGCCGCTCCTGCCTCCGCGGGGCGACCCCTGTCTTACGGAAAAGTGCGTGTGGGCCAGTGCGCATTCTACAGAAGTCATAAATCATATATACTTTATATAAATCTATGAAACCGAAAACCGAAACCGAAATTGCAGCGATGCGCGAAGGTGGCCGAATGCTGGCGACCATTTTGAAACTGATACGTACTACCGTGCGCGCCGGGATGACTCCGAAAGACGTCTCGGTACTTGCGGGCGTGGAGCTGGAGAAGCTCGGTGGCAAGCCGGCGTTCAAGGGCTTCGAAGGCTACCCGGACATCATATGTATTTCAACAAACAACGAGGTACAGCACACGATTCCTGGTGACCGGCCGTTCGTAGATGGCGACATAGTCAACTTTGACTTTGGGGTGACGTATGGCGGTATGGTAACGGACGCCGGTATTAGTCTGAGCGTCGGTGGTACGGACAAAACGGATGATGCCGGCCGTCGGCTGCTGAAGGCGACCGAGCAGGCGCTCTACGCCGGAATCGGCACAGTCAAAGACGGCGCGCGTGTGGGCGATATCTCTGCGGCCATAGAAATGGTGCTCCGCACGAACGAGCTCGGCATCGTCCGCGAGCTGGTCGGCCATGGGGTAGGGCACGAAATGCACGAGGCACCCGAAATTCCCAACTACGGCCACGCCGGCACCGGCCCGATGCTCAAAGCCGGCATGACCATCGCTATAGAACCCATAACTACCCTCGGCAGCCCCCGCATATTCCAAACGCACGACGGCTGGACGCTCCTGACGGTCGACGGCTCCCGCTCCGCCCAATTCGAGCACTCCATCCTCGTCACTCACGACGGCTACGAAATCCTCACGCAAGTCTAGGCTTGGCGGTCTAGTATTTGTGCTATGCCTAGCAGGAATGCAGGGGTGTCCATGTTCTGGCTTGGCTCGTTGCCTGGCATAAGAAAACGTGTCAGTATACATACCGTAGCGAAGTTCAATAAACCCTCTGCACTTTTTTCGGGAGATACTCCTTTGCATAGGTCACTGTCATCCCGACATGCGGCAGCGAGTGCTTCTTGTAGCTCAAGCTCTTCGGTTGCCGGCAACAAGTTCCCGATAGGCGAACCGTTTTCCTTGTGTTCGGTACGTTGCCACCGGAATATGAATGCTATTCTTGCATGGTCTTTCGTGGTTTCGTCTTCATGACTTTTCCATAAACCGCTAGCTATCTCATTGATTCTGTCCCTAGGGCTGATTGCCTGATTCGTAAGCTCAGCCTCTGTGCATATCGAGTTGATAGTGCGCCAGCAATGGTCGTAAGTATCTTGTAAGCGGGCTGCCATCACTTCGCTGGAATTAAACTGGGCAGCAAACTCCGAGACGCCACCGTCAAATAGCAAGCGTACGTTTTTATCTAGATTTGTGAGCGGTAATTCAGACATATCAGGGCAATCGCATATGCCCCTACATCCCCAGTAGATACTCCATGTATGCTGTACTCCTGCCCGCTTTCTTCAGGCTGGCCTTTATGCCTATCTTCCTCACTTTGTCTCCCCGGACTACG
>JBDHUJ010000048.1:0-8876 GCA_039809105.1 Saccharimonadales bacterium (SeqCode) | reverse complement strand
CCAGCCAGCACTTTTTATTCCCAGGAATATCTGGTAGTTTTGACATTGGAACATCTCCTCTTTACTTGGTAGCTTTACATCTCCAAGTTTACGGGATGTTCCGTTTTAGTTTAGTGAACCATATCACCCTCGCCCCTACCCATACGCCGCCGTATCTGCTATACTCGCATCTGTTAGGCTGCAGAATGTGGCTTTTTGGAGGGGGCGTAGCTCAGTGGTTAGAGCAGTCGGCTCATAACTGATTGGTCGTAGGTTCAAGTCCTACCGCCCCCACCAAAAGGTCATACGACAATGAAAGAATTTACGAAGCTGCAGAAACTACAGAAAGGCGACCAGGTCGCCGTCATATCTCCCTCCGCCGGGCTGCCGGAAATTTTCCCATGGGTGCAAGATTTGGGACTGCAGCGCATGCGTGAAGTGTTCTGCCTGCATCCGGTGGAGTACCCCACTACCCGCAAGATGGGCTCTTCGCTGCAAGACAGAGCGCATGATGTAATGGCCGCATTCAAAGACCCGGCCAACAAAGCGGTTTTCGCTTCCATCGGCGGCATGGACCAGATAAAACTCATAAAACATCTGGACCCGCAGGTGTTTTTAGGCAACCCAAAGCCATTCTTCGGCTTCAGCGACAACACGCATCTGCATAATTTCCTGTGGAATCTGGGCATACCTTCGTATTACGGTGGTGGTGTTATGAACCAGTTCGGCATGAATGCCGAGATGTTCGATAGTACGGTTACGTCACTCAACCACGCCCTGTTTGAGCCGGGCGAGTACGAGCTGAGCGTTTCGGATGTTTATAACGACGAAGGGCTGGATTGGTCTGTGGAGGCAAACCTGCAGAAACCACGTAAGTTGGAGCCCAACGAAGGGTTGGTGTGGGACGGCTTTGCAGACGCAGAAGGCGTCTTGTGGGGCGGATGCGTCGAAAGCCTGACCATACAAGCATCGACTGGCAAATATTTACCGTCAGATACCGACCTGGAAGGTACGGTTCTGTTCATAGAAACCGCTGAAGATATTCCCGAACCCTGGATTGTCGAGTATCTATTGACCGGGTTTGGTGAGCGAGGCTGGTTCGAAAAGTTCCAGGCTGTACTGGTTGGCCGGCCGAAGGCTTGGGAATTCGACAAACGGAACAACTCGGAGCAGAAGGCTGCGTACCGCAAGACCCAGCAAGAGACAGTATTGAAAGTCGTACGCGAATATAATCCGAGCATCCCTATTGTACAGAACCTTGATTTCGGGCATACCGACCCGCAAATCATAATGCCGAATGGCGGCAAGGTGCGCATCGCTAGCGGCCAAAGAAAAATATTCTTGAGCTACTAGCGCCGAGTGACATATGTCGCTTGCTGGCCGGGTGCCTTTGTATTTGCAGGAGTCTTGTTCGAGCGTTTGCGGATGACGGCCAGGAGAATCCAAGTGGGGATGCCTAGGGCAAGAGAAATGGCGCCAATGGTGGCGAAGCGGCGAGCGATGTCTTTGGCGATGGCCGTGGCGATGTCTTGCGTCACAGCGACAAACGCGTTGGCAGCAGCCAGGTGGATGCGGCTGGCGAATACGTCGGGCGCGAACCACAAAAGCGCGGCAAGCAGGACGAGCAAGCTGCCATACATCGTGGCCACGATGGCCAGCGCGCGGAAATCGCGCCGCAGCCAGCAAACGAGCACCAGCGCGACCGTCAGCACCACGGCCGCCACTACCATGAGCGTATTCACTAGCTTTGCAGTCTTGCTCGGCGGCTGCACCTGGTAACTCCCGACTTGGCCGAGCGTAATCGGCTTGTCCAGGCCACTATCGGCCGGAATGTCGACGCCTGCCGCCCGGGCTTGTGCCACCAGGTCACTGATGTCTATCTGCGGTGGCGTGCCGCCGTTTTTCGCATAATCTTCCAGTTGCTGCAGTGCGCCGGGGATGCGCTGCTCCAGCACTTCGGGCGTGACTATGGACTGCACTTTGGCGCTGAGCTCTGGGTCCATGGACGTGGTATTGTGCACCAGCTCGTCGGTGATGGCAACGGACAGCTTGTGGTAGGCATCGGCTTTTTTGAGCTGCACATCCAGATACTTGCTGTTCAAAACCGTCTGCGACAAAACCGTATTCACCGTTAGACTAACAAGCGCTAGTAGCAAAAGTCCAGACAGTACTTTCGAAATCCATCCAGGAACTGTTTTCATGTTGTTTATGTTTATACCCTTCGCATACATCATACCACCAGCCCGATAGGAAAGGGGCTAGTTGGCATCACGCTTCACAAAGAGTACCACGGCCACTATCCAAACTCCCACCAGCCAGGCACCGAACACCATCGCAGCATGCGCATAGGTGATATGCCCGCGCGACGGAGCACTTAACGTGGCATTCAGACTGACAAACGGCAAGTAAACCATGTTGGCTTTTACGAGCAGCCCGAGTACCTGCTCGAACGTAGGGATAACAAAAATCGCTACGATAGCACCGATCTGGTTGCGGATAAGCACTGCCAGCCCAAGGGCCATCATTAGAAAGCCCCAGCCATTGAACAGGCTGCGCCACACCAGACTATGGTAGTCTATGGTCTGCGCTACCAGCGTGTGACCGTGCAAGTGCACGCCCACGTAGGTGGCAACCGGGGAGAGCACGCCTATGCAGGCGGTAAGCAGCAGTGCGAAACAGCTGACCGTCACAACCTTTGCCACTAGTATCCTTACCCGGCTGTTCGACGCCGTCAGCGTGTTCATAATGGTGTTGTAGCGGTATTCGTGCGTCATCAGCAGAATGGCGACCATGGCGCCGAAAATCATCGGCAGCGACGTCAGCGCACCCACGACTTCACTTTCCAGTAGGTGTGGGTTCAGCAGCTGTTTGGCTTCGATTTTGAAGCCCTCTATAAAGCCAGCGTAGAAGATGGTAAACAAAATAGCCAGCCCAACAAACACGTACGTCGAACGTACGCTGAGGAGCTTGCGGAATTCGGCTTTCAGGGCGGCAATCATTTTTTGGCCTCCTTTTTGCCGGCGTATTCTTCGCTGCCAGCGGTGATTTCCAGGAAAGCTTCTTCCAGTGATGCCGCCTGCGGCGCGAGTTCATAGATGGGGATGCCGCTGGCGAAGGCCAGCTTGCCGATTTCGTCGGTCTTCATACCTGAGACTTTTAGGGCGCCGTCGGTTTTGGCTACAGTCGCCTTTTCGCCCTTTAGCAGCCGCTCCAGTTGCGCCAGCTTGGGACTGCGAACCAGCACGCCGCTGTGGCCGCTACCAGCGATAAGCTTGGTCATAGAAGTGTCAGCGATGAGCTTGCCTTTGCCTATTACGACCACGTTGTCAGCCATCTGCGCCATCTCGCTCAGCAAGTGGCTGCTGACGAACACGCCGTTGCCCCGGTCGGCGTAGCTCTTCAGGAATTCACGTAGCCAGGCTATGCCCTCTGGGTCGAGGCCGTTGGCCGGTTCGTCCAGCATGAGGTACTTCGGTTTGCCAAGCAAGGCGGCCGCGATGCCGAGCCGCTGAGCCATGCCCAAGCTGAATTTGCCTGGACCTTTTTTGGCCACGTCGCTCAAACCGACTTCATCCAGCACTTCATCGACGCGTGAAATCGGGATACCACCAGCATCTGCGAGAATGCGCAAATGTTGCCGCGCCGACCGCGTCGGATGAAACGCCTTTGCCTCCAGCAAAATGCCGATAACTTGCGACGGCCGGGCGTACGCATGCAGGTTTTTACCGTCGAAGGTCGTTGTGCCGTCGCCGCTGTCGAGCCCCAACATTAGGCGCATGGTAGTGCTCTTGCCAGCACCGTTCGGACCCAAAAAACCGGTAACTTTGCCTGTCTCTACTTTGAAGCTCAGGTCGTCGACCGCCAGCTTGCTGCGGTAGCGTTTGGAAATATGCTGAACGTCTATCATAGGTGTACAGTATACTCCGTTCCGCTATCCTTCTTGCTGCAAGATTTCTTACGAAGACAGTCAAATGTCGCGCTATGCCGTAGTGCGGTGGTGACTAGACGAGTTAAACAAGCTGGTGAGTAGCGCTGTCACAATAGCGTATACGATTATAGCGAGCAACGTACCCCATTCTATATGCGCGGCCCCGAAATCCTGCTGATAGTTAAAAACTCCAAAAAACGGAGCTACAAACGGATAGCTCGCCGAATATATGAAATTCACGAACCCGTTGGCCGCGTTCGCCCCGACTATCACCAGCACGAACCGTAGTGCCAACAACGCCACTATCGCGCTCCCGATGAAACTCACCACCCTCGCCAGTATGTTCATATACTACCCTCTCAACATCTCTAGTCTATAGCGACCAATGGATGGCATCAGTAAAAATTCACACGCACCTTACCGAGCCTGCTACAGCCTTTTAGCATAAGCCTGCCGAAGCGTGGTCAACAGAACCCCAAGGACAGCCAGAGCAACAAGCACGACCAATATCCAAGCAGCCTTGAATATCCCCATTTCTTTACTTACATACCCGAACAGTAGCGCAAGCGGTATTATCAAAACCCGCGTAAATGTACTGACCGCCGAAGTCGCACCAGCGCGAATACCCGAATGAAGCGCATCATGTAACTTGCGGTTATAAACTATCGAAATTATAGCGACCGCCGATAGCAACACGACTTGTGACGCGATTACCGCCACTACATTACGAAGAGTCACGAGTCCCAAAGCACTCCCTAGCATACAGAGGAGGATAACTAGAGTTACCGGCAGCTTATGCAGCCGTAAATATCCAACAATACCCCCACCTATGCCCGTAGTAGTCAGGATTGCCGCATTTGCCACGCCGAACCAGGCCACCGGCAGGCCTAGAGCAATCAGCCATAACTGGTCGAATTCGAAAAGCAGGTAAGTAATAGTCGAGGTCATCACCAGTATCGCTAAGACTGGCAAAATCGACCTATTCCTAGCGACGGCCCGAAATGTCGTCGCTACATGCTCTCTTAGCGGTACCCCTTCTACGGCCTTATGGAGCACTGGCTCCCTGAGCTTTGCGAGCGCGAATATGGCACAGATAGCGAACGGGATACTCAAAAAGTACGCCCAGCGGAGACCCAATAGGCTGCCTACGGCACCTCCCAGGAGCGAGCTGATAACCAGTGCGCTACTGTCCATGACTTTGACTTTTCCAAAGTACTTTTCGAAAGAATCCGCGTTTTTGGTCTCCTCTAGAAGCACGTCGTAGACTATTGAGTCATACGTACCTGAATACAGCGCGAAAAACACTCCCCAGAACAGCGTCGCCACGACATACATAGCGATATTCGTGCTCACGCCACCAACTACCGCACAAAGCATGAGTGCCACACTTGCCAACACCAGTACACCTTTGCGGCTCCACCTGTCGGCAAGTATTCCGGATGGTGTTTCTACGACCAGCATGACACCCGAATACGCTGCGACCATTATGCCTATACCAGCATCATCAAAGCCGATACTTTTCATAAAGAGTTTCTCTACCGCATACCACAGTACGAATCCTTGGAAAAAAGCAGCAATATAAAGAGGGATGAGGCGCTTAGCCACCACCTTTGTAAAATCAGGCTTGGTAGACATACCCGACAGTATACAGTACCCTTAGCCCAGCAATGCAAAGAGCTCTTCAGGGGTTTCAGCGGCCATGAGTTTCTCGCGGAGGTCTTTGGCGCCGTCGAAGCCTTGGATGTAGACTTTGCAGAATTTGTTGAGTGTTTTGATATTTCGCTCGCCCGATTGCCACGTTTCGGCAAAGAGTGTCACATGCTTTTTATAGAGATGTATCCGTTGTTCTTTTGAGTACGACTCCCACTCTATGGGTCCGTCCTCTAGGAACGCGAATGGACTGTGGAAGATGCCGCGGCCTACCATTATGCCGTCGAGGCCATGCTCTTTGGCCAGCGCTTCGCCCTGGGTGCGGGATTCGACGTCGCCGTTGCCGACGATGAGCGTTTGCGGGCTCAACCGGTCGCGCAGTTCGCGGACCTGGCCGATGATGTCCCAGTGCGCCGGCACTTTGCTCATTTCTTTGCGGGTACGGCCGTGCACCGTCAGCATATCCAGGTCTTTGCCGAGCAGGAATTCGAACCAGGACATGTCGAGTTCGTTGAAGCCGATGCGGGTTTTGACGCTGAGCGGTAATTTGCCGTCGAGGCCTTCGCGCGTGGCGTCGATAATCTGTTCTGCCAGTTCCCGGTTTTCTAGCTTGATAAGCGCGCTGCAGGCACCGTTCTGCACCTCACTTTTGGCCGGGCAGCCCATGTTCAGGTCGACACCAACGAAGTTGCAACCTTCGGGCAAGCCCAGTTCGCGAGCAATCGTACCGTCTGCAACCTGTTCCGCGACGGCTTTGAAGTTTTCCGGCTTCAGGCCCCACAATTGCGCTACCAGCGCCTTCTCGCTCTCAACGAACCGAAGCTTTTTCAAAAGCTTGCTACGACCAACGCTCATCAGCCCATCGACATTCACAAACTCGGTAAAAAACAAATCCGGCGGCGCAGTATCGAGCACAATCTGCCGAAACACCGTATCCGTCACATCATCCATCGGCGCCAGCACAAAAAACGGCCGCGGCAAGCGTTCAAACAGATGTGGCGTAGATACAGACATATCTTCTCATTATACCACAAAACGCTTGCGTTTGCAATTTATTTAATCGTGTCTTTGGTCGAATTCACTTCGAGCAAAGACATACAGCTATTAGGAAAGAGCAGCCGGAGTCGCCACGGCGACCCCGCGCGATGAGAGAACCTATCTCGGTTCTCTCATTATTCCCAGCGGAAGACGCGGAAGGCGATAGCGTAGACGATGACCATCCAGGCGGCGATGATGCCGATTTGCGGGAGAATCTGGATGAGTGACTGGCCTTCGGTGGCGATGAGCCGCGCACCATCGATAACGGGCGTCAGCGGCAAGAACTGGGTGATGTTCTGAAGCCACTCGGGCATAAGGAAACGCGGGAAGAAGGTGCCGGAAAGGAACATCATGGGGAAGACGATGATGTTGGCCAGCGGCGCGGCCTGCCGCTCGTTCTTGGCCCAGCCGCCGATGGCAAGGCCGATGCCGAGTATCATCGTCAGTCCAAACGCTAGGAAGAGCATCAGTTCCAGATAGTTGCCGACAACTTTGAGCTTATAGACCACAATGGCGACGATGAACATCAGGCCGATAGACATCAGCCCGGAAGTAGCATTGCCGAACATCACGCTCAGGAAATACTGCCACACGCGCAGCGGCGTGGTGTGCAGGCGGCGCAAAATGCCCTGCTTCTTGAGCTCGGGGAAGACATTTATGGGGCCGAAAATGCCCGCGCCAAGGATAGCGAAGCCGATAAGCCCGGTGAAGGTGTAGTCGAACGTGCTCAGCGAGCGTTCGTTGTTTTGCTTGCTGACGACCGTGAACGGCGTCTGGGTTTCCACCAGTTTAGCGTTGATGCCTTGCATCTGTGCCTGCAAAACAGTAGTGAGCGTGGTAGCAGCGCTTTGGTTGTTCTGGGTGTAGTGGACGATAGCTTGGCCGCTTGGGGTAGTCTGGCCTGCTTGCACGTCGCCGAAACTGGCGGGCAGCTCTATGGTCGCGTCCAGCTCGCCACGGCTCATCTTTTCATTCGCGGCGTCGAACGTCGTAATCTCTTTATCGACCTTGAAGGTCTTTTCTTTGCTCAGCTGGTCCACGAACTGTCTCGAGAACTGCGAATCCGACTTGTTTATGACGGCCACGTTGAAGCTGACTTCGTGGTTGCCACTATTCAGGCTACCGAACACGAACAGGAAAATAAGCGGGAACAAGAAGGTGAAGAACAGCGCCAGACGGTCGCGGAACAGCCGCTTCAGGTTGACGATAAAGAACGCCCAGACGGTGTAGAGCTTCTGTTTGAGCGTCATGCCCTGAGTCCTTTGCCGGTGAGGTCGATGAACACATCTTCGAGGTCAGCCTGCTCGACATGCTGCTCTTTCTTGAAGCCGCGCTTCAGCAGGTCTTTTATAAGGTTCTTCGGCGTGTCGAGCTTGATGATTTGACCGCGGTCCATTATAGCCACACGGTCACACAGCACTTCGGCCTCGTCCATATAGTGTGTGGTCAAGATAACGCTGATGCCGCGGTCGCGGACCTCTTCGATAAGTTTCCACAGGTTGCGGCGAGCCTGCGGGTCCAGCCCGGTGGTCGGTTCGTCCAGGAAGAACACTTTGGGGTCGTGTACCAGGGCGGCGACGATGCTGAAACGCTGTTTCTGGCCGCCGGATAGGCTTTCGACGAAGCTATTTGCCTTTTCGCCCAGATTCACTTCGTCCAGGAACTTCTTGGGGTTGACTTTGGTGCCGTAGGCGGCAGCGAACATCTGGATAAGTTCGGTCAGCTTGGTTTTATCCTGGAAGCCAGGTGTCTGCGGCTGCACGCCGATGATAGCGCGGATGTCGTAGGGCCGCGAGGCGACATCTATGCCGTCGATGGTCGCAGAGCCGCCATCTATCTCGCGCAGCGTCTCAATCATCTCCAGTGTCGTGGTCTTGCCCGCGCCATTGGGTCCAAGAATCCCAAAAATCTCGCCCTTGTACACCTCGAAACTGATGCCGTCGACAGCCTTCTTGCCATCGTACGACTTCTGCAGGTTCTCGACCTTTAGGATAACTTCGTTCGATTTCGCCATACCCATCCACCGTACCACATCCGAGAACAATGAACAAAGAGCAATGAACGGCGCTCATAAGCCTGAGCGCCTAGAATGCGGGCCCGGGCTGCCGCGCATGCAGGCCGTTCATTGCTCATTGCTCTTTGTTCATTCAAACAGGAAAACGGGTTAACCGACGCATTTCGGTTGACGACCAGTTCGTCGTGCTTGTCGTAGCACCTCTGTAAAACCGGGCTGTTTCTAGGCTCGTTTGTGTGCTTTTCTACGGTATGGAAATCATACGAC
>JBDHUJ010000047.1:0-9096 GCA_039809105.1 Saccharimonadales bacterium (SeqCode) | reverse complement strand
GACCGGAAGCCCCCGCGAGAACAGCGGTCAAGCAACCACCTGCTGGGCTGGTGGAAGCGGCAGCGGAAAACGGTGTTCTAGGGTGGGGGGCTTAAGTTAACGGCAGTGCCCCTAAAGCTCGGGCTTACGCCCTCGTGCGCTAACGCGCAATCAGTGAGCCACCGACGTTGGTCGCAGACTTCGTCCGCGGTCGCCACAGCGACCTCCTTCAGACGCCCGGTCTGCAGTCCGGAAAGGTAGCCCGGCTAGCCGCTGCGTCAGCTAAGCGGCTACCGAGCGTAGGGAAACACTTCAGGGTTTCCCTGTCAGACCAGAAGACGCCTACGTGGGAAGTCACCACAGGCTCTGAACCGTCCGCAAAGCTTCTCACTCATCCCCGTGCACGGACATCCAGCCCCGAGACAGGCCAAAACCGTCCGGGTGTCCACCGACCACAGATTCCAGCTTCCGCTGGAATCTAAACGCAAAAGCCCTCAGAACTCTCCGACTAAGAACTGAGTGGGTGGTAAGCCGTGTACTGGGTAGCGGCGGCGCTGTCGAACCGCGAGAGAGTTTCGTGGGTGATTATGACGATTTCCTGGGGCGTTACGGCCGCGTTCGTAGCCGAAAGCAGTAGTTTTGAGATAATGGTGGCTGTAAGCGCTCCTGCGTCCGCTACGGCCGTCTGACGGTGCCCGAGGGCGCTCAGTAGGCTGGCAAACAGCTTATCGCGGCTAAAAGGCTGTACGTGCTTAGTGTCTCGGCGCACCGCTATGCTGCCACCAAGGTCTACGGCTTCTTCTGTCGTGAAGATGGCGTGACACTGTGTACACTCCCGTCGCCGCCACACCCGGTTCAACCGCTTCTGATGCCTAGAATTCACAACCTGGGTTTTGCTGCCGCAATATATACAAACCATGTCTACATATTGGCATAACGCTGGTAAAAAACCTAGTGGAAAAGCCTAGGAAAAGTGTGGGTAAATAAAAAACCGTACCTTTTCAGGGGTACGGTTTTAAATGCCAAAAGTAAAATACATTGTTTTATGCGACCCGAATCCGGCGAATGCGTTGGACGCGTTTGCTCGGCGGGAGCTCCTCATAAAACAACTGGAAGCTCTGTAAAGAGCCTGGTTGTTCGGTACTCACCAAAACACCTCGTTTAACGGAACAATGTTACCAGTCATTTACTCGTCTGTCAATGTGCCTAGCTTACAGGTAGCTGGAGATAACAGGGGTAGGACAGATAGAAGAGGCATACATCTCTACCTCCGTTCCCAAAGAAAAAGACCTGAGATTCAGGTCTTTTTCTTGGTGGGCGATATAGGATTCGAACCTACCACCTTCGCAACGTCAATGCGACGCTCTAGCCAAATGAGCTAATCACCCACACATCGTAATTATATTGTGAGCCAACTAAAGGTTTTTTGTCATTTGGCTAGAGCGCTGACGCAGTTATTAACGCTGAAGGCTCTCCAAATGTGCTAATCACCCTTATTCTCGGCTCCAAATACTATATCGCAACAGGGGTGGTAATGCAAGACGTTGGTTGGCGATGTGTCATCTCGACCGAAGTGGAGAGATCTCCCCGGTTTCTAGAAGATTTCTCCACTTCGTCCGCCGCGGCGGACTTCGGTCGAAATGACAGCGGTGTATATTGAATGCATTGTGCGACGCGCGTGGCACAATGCATAGGTGCTCACAAACACGTTCTTGCCGGGCGGCATACAATCTCGTACAGAGCATAGAAAACCGTATATCAAATACGGTATAAAACTAGCAAAAGGGACTTATACACATTATCCACAGGAGGGGATAACTAAAATGCAAAAAAGTGCTAGCCAAATACTGCTAGGTTGGATATACTAGCTTTGTGAGATGAGGTTTTGCCGAGAGGTTTTACCTACCAAGAACGGTTGAATGAATTTGCGAGATCATTCAACCGTTTTTTTGTTTGCGGATTTGCGTAAATTGGGAAACGGGATTATACTCAGCGCAATTCAGTCATGAGGAGGCAGTAGTATGAGTAATTTTGAACTAGTCGTACCTATCCCGGAACTTGCTCAAAGAGATGAAGAGTGGTGTCGGAAAATTACGGCAGTGTTTTCTGGCGGCTTAGCTCAAGCATCGGTTGCAACAGAAACATGGATGGAATTGTCTGCAAATGCCAGCCCAAGCGAGGGCTCTGCATACTACGAACTTTCCGACCAAATGGGGACGGATGGGTGGCGACAAAATGTCAGCGGACTCTTTTTAAGCGTCGCATACACCAACTTGCCGAGGGGGCATCGTAATACCGCTGACCATGTACTAGCGGTTAGTAATGCAAACCTGGGTGATGGCACTGAACTTGCGGACGGTAGGTTGGTTCTGATTGCTTTAGGCGATGTTCTAGATGGACAAATTAGAATAAGTGCGCCCGAAAACAGCGCTTTTCCTAGTGCGGCGGGACTTGTTGCCGAGGATTAGTCTGGCGATGTAGCAAACTTTTCATTTATAGAAGTGGTTAAATCTGGTACTATGTTTTGTAAGCAGTGAAGTGGACTCACCAACCACCGAGCTTCGCCGGTGTGGCAACGACGGGCGTAAACGTAAGTTGCAAGAGTAAACGCTTAGGTGGAACCTCCTTCTTCACTAAAGTTACGAAGGACCCAAGCACGCTAGAAGTTACATATATATGTACCGGACAGCGTGTTTTTATTATCAAGAGGAGCGTTTCGTGAGTGAGCATCTGACAAATATAGTAGTAGTTGGCATTATCGTTCGAGACGGTAAGGTTTTTATTGCGCGTCGGGCTAAGACAAAGACGACATTCCCAGATAGGTTCGAGTTGCTCGGCGGCCATGTAGACCCGGGCGAACAACCGGTGGCAGCGCTAAAACGTGAAATCCGTGAAGAACTGGCAGTGAATGTCCATGCCGGCCGACTCGTAGACGCCTTTACGTATGAAAGTGAAGGCATGTTCAAGGTGGAGCTTTGTTACCTCTGTACGCTTGATACTGGGGCGGAGCCGACGCTGCACCCGGAAGACCACAGCGAGTCGCGCTGGATAGGTCCGGGCGAAATAGACTTGTTCGAAAAAGAAGACGAAGAAACAGCAGCAGTACGAAAAGTATTCAAGATTCTAGAAGGAGAAAACTATGAGCGATAAACAAGCGGAAAATCTATATGCCATGCGGCACAGCCTGGCGCATATTATGGCGAGCGCTATCCAGCATTTGTGGCCGGATGTGAAATTGGGCGTGGGGCCGGTGGTCGAAGACGGGTTTTACTACGACGTAGACCTGGGTGATGGCGAGCAGCTTTCGGCCGATGACTTTGAACGCATCGAAGCGGAAATGCAGAAAATCATCAAAGCCGCCGAACCATTCGAGCGGCTGGAAATGCCGGTCGGCGAGGCCGTCGCATGGGCCAAAAAGTACAGCCAGCCGTACAAAGAAGAGTTGTTAAATGACCTACAACGCAGCGGGACAACTGTCGCCAAAGACCTGGATTCTGCGGAGCTGGGGCTGGCCGCAGAGGGCGACAGTAAGGTCGAAAAAGTAAGCTTCTACCGAAATGGAGACTTCACTGATTTGTGCCGTGGGCCCCACGTAGAGTCGACCGGCAAAGTGGGTGCCTTTAAGCTCATGAGAGTGGCCGGTGCCTACTGGAGGGGCAAAGAAAACAACCCGCAAATGCAGCGCGTATATGGTGTAGCATTTGCAACACCAAAGGAACTGCGACAGTACCTAGACATGCTCGAAGAGGCCAAAAAACGCGACCACCGCAAGCTCGGCCAGGAACTCGACCTATATGTTATGAGCGAGCTGGTTGGTTCGGGCTTGCCTATATTTACGCCGCGTGGGACCGTGCTTCGCGAAGAGCTCGCCGCATTTAGTAATGAGTTGCGTCAGCGGTACGACTTCCAAAAAGTCTGGACACCACACATCACAAAGAAAGATTTGTACGAAAAGAGTGGCCACTGGGCGAAGTTCGGCGACGAGCTATTTCTGGTGAAGAGCCAGGAAACCAGCGACGAACTGGTTATGAAGCCCATGAACTGCCCGCATCACACCCGTATATATGCATCGCAGCCGCGCAGCTACCGCGACTTGCCGATACGCTACCTCGAAACCACTACTGACTACCGCGACGAGAAGACCGGCGAACTGGGTGGCCTGAACCGCGTGCGCTCGCTGACACAAGATGACAGCCATGTTTTCTGCCGTCACGACCAGATAGAGACGGAGATAGACCAGCTGCTGGCATGTGCGGACGAACTCTACGCCACTGTCGGCATGAAGCTGCGCGTGCGCTTGAGCTACCGTGACGAGTCAGATGCCTACCTTGGCGACAAGAACCTCTGGGAAAGTGCTCAGAAGCAGCTCAAGGCTGCGGTGGTTGCCAACGAACTCGATTACTTCGAACAAGAAGGCGAAGCAGCGTTTTATGGACCAAAGATAGACTTTATGGCGACCGACGCCATCGGTCGTGAACACCAGGTTGCTACCGTGCAGCTCGACTTCGTACAGCCGGAGCGCTTTGGCTTGGAATACGCTGCCGAAGATGGCTCCCAGGGGCAGCCGGTGATGATTCACTGTGCGCTTTTGGGCTCTATCGAACGTTTCCTTTCGGTGTACATCGAACACACCGGTGGCAAGTTCCCCATATGGACTGCGCCGGAGCAGATTCGGCTGATAAGTGTGAACCAGGAGCCAGAAACGCTTGCATTCGTCGATTCTGTCGTGCAACAGGCCAAGAAGCTGAGGCTGCGGGTGATGGTGGATAACAGCAATGAATCGGTCGGCAAGAAGATACGTAATGCCGAAATCTGGAAGGTGCCATACACAGTGGTGCTTGGCGAAAAAGAAATCGCTGGGGGCGAAGTGACCCCGCGTGTTCGTGGTGATATGGTGGTGAAGGAACCCCCACGCAGCTATACTGTCGACGAATTCCTGAAGACCGTCGCCAACGAAGCCAAATCCCGCGTCTCGAAAACTTCTTTGTAGTTGTCATTCCCGCGAAGGCTGTAATCCGGTAGAATGTATCAGACATGAAGCAAACCATAGCTGTCGACATAGATGATGTTTTGTTCCCGAACTCATTTCGGTTAGTGCAGACATACAATCGCAAACACGGCACGAACGTAGAGCAGCCGGCGATGCTTGTAAACGGTGTGCTTAAGGGAACGCTCGAAAATCTTGAAGAGCACACTGGGCTTCAGCGTGAACTGATAATTGAACAAGTAGAGCAACTTCTGTCAGAACCGGAGTTTCACGATATATTGCCGCTTGAAGCGTCGCAGTCGGTGCTGAGCGAACTGGCAACTAAGTTCGAACTCATAGCGGTCAGTTCGCGTCCCAAAGTGATGTTGGAGCAGACGCATCTTTGGATAGCGCATCACTACGAGAGCGTTTTTTCTAACATCCATATCTTAGGCGGTAAGTGGGGACATGGGATATTCGTCGATAAGACCAAGCTTTTGAAGGAGCAAGACGTCTCCTACCTTATAGATGATTTGCTGAAGAATGCTCAAGAGGCTGCTACGGCAGGCATCCAGGCGGTACTCTTCGGTGAATACCCGTGGAATGAGACAGATGCTCTACCTGACGCAGTTACGCGGTGCAGGGACTGGCAAGCAGTGTTGGAGTATTTCGATGGAAAGTATTGACCCGAGCTTTCGGGAGCGAGTGGAGGCGCTGGTGGCGCAGATACCGCGCGGGCGAGTGATGACTTACGGCCAACTAGCGGCGCTGTGTGGTAATGCGCGGGCAGCACGGATAGTCGGCGGTATAGCTCACTTCGGCGACCCGGACCTGCCCTGGCAGCGGGTAGTGAACAAGCAAGGCGGTCTGGCGGCCGGTTACCCCGGCGGGCGACATGCGCACGCAGAGCATTTGCGTGCCGAAGGTGTCGAGGTGCACGATGACCAAGTCGATGTGCAGGCATTACTTTGGTGGCCTGCCGGCGAAGAGCCGAAACAACAGGGGTTGTTCTAGAATGGGCGTGATTTTCTTTCCTGTCATCCTGAATTCAGTTCAGGACCCATGCGGAATCTCGGAGGGTGTAACTCGCCGCATGGATGCTGAAACGAGTTCAGCATGACAGATGGGGTAAGCCCATTGATTGTGATTGTCGGGGAGACGGCGAGTGGGAAGTCGGCGCTGGCGATTGAGCTGGCGAAGCAGTTCGACGGCGAAATCATATGTGCCGATTCACGCACCGTATATAAAGGTATGGATATAGGCACGGCCAAACCTACGTCAGAAGAGCAGGCGGTCGTGCCGCACCATCTTCTAGACATCATTACTCCGGATAAGTCGTTTAGCGCCGCCGATTTTCAGCGTACGGCAAACCAGATGATTACCGACATCGTGGCACGCGGTAAGTTGCCGATTATGGTCGGCGGTACCGGTCTTTATATAGACAGTGTACTGTTTGACTTTGAGTTCCGGCGTCCAGCTGAGTCTGCTGAACGTGAGCGATTGGAGGCCATGAGCGTGCACGAACTGCAGGCCGAGATTGCCAGAGCAGGACTGCAGTTGCCCGAAAACTTGCAGAACAAGCGGCATCTTATGCGGACAATCGAGACTGGGGGAGTGGTCGGGAGTCGGCATGACTTGCGACCGAACACACTCGTCTTGGGGCTACGGGTCGAACGCGAAGAGCTCGAAAAGCGCATCGCTGCCCGTACGGACGCGATGGTGCAAGCCGGCTTTGTGGAGGAGGTGCGGGGGCTTGGCGAGCAGTATGGTTTCGATGCGCCAGGCCTGCAGGCGCCTGGCTATAAAGCATTCCGGAAGTATTTGGCGGGTGAGTCGGATATGTCCAGTGCACGAGATGAGTTCATAAAAAACGACCTGCATCTGGCCAAGCGGCAGCGAACATGGTTTAAGCGCAACAAGAGTATTCAGTGGCTGGGTGACCGAAGTTTGGCTGTAGATATTGTGACAACATTCTTGAACAAAACAAGATAGTACTCGCGCGAAAGTCTGTTACAATGTAGGGGAAGGTGAGCAACAAAACAGGCCCACACGAAACGCGCGGAATGGCGGGAGAATAACATATGATAGACCAACTTTTCGGCTCCAAGACTCGGGTAAAATTATTGCAGTTGTTCTACAGCAATCCGAACCGCTCGTTCTATGTACGCGAAATTACTCGCAAAATCGACGAGCAAATCAACTCGGTTCGGCGCGAGCTCGCAAACTTACTCAATGTGGGCATCATCACGAGCGACACCAGCAACAACAAGGTCTACTATGAAGTCGACCAGAAGTTCGAATACTTCTCGCCACTGCAGGAAATCTTTGGCGGCGTAAAGCCTAAAAAAGGTAAGGCGGCAGTTACTGCCGAACCAATAGCCGACGAAGCTGCCGACCTGAAGGCGCTCGGCAATGTTGAGGTGGCATGCCTGCTCGGCCAGTTTACCCGCGACGAAACCAGTGGTATAGACGTGCTGCTCGTGGGCAACGTAAATAACCACGCGGTGCAGAAGTATGTCACCGAGCTGGAAAAGCAGGAAGGCAAAGACCTGCGCTACAGCGTCTTTTCGCTGGATGATTTTACGTATCGTTTACAAATAAAAGACCGGTTTATAGCGAACGTGCTGGCTTCGAAAAAGCAGGTGCTGCTGGATAAGCCAGGATTGCTGAGCTAGGGAGGAATAAGCTTATGGATATACAATTTTATGGTGCGAACTGTGTGGTTTTCTCGGGTAAACAAGCTCGTGTTGTTGTGGATGACACAATGGCATCTTTAGGCGCGAAGGCCGTCGCAAAAGAGGGTGACATCTGCCTCTTTACGGGCTCTCAAGGAGTGCAGGTGCCTGGCACCAAAATCGTCATAGACACGCCGGGTGAGTACGAAGTCAGCGGCGTTTCAATCTTCGGCGTCCAGGCTCGGGCGCACATGGACGAGGACGGCAAGAAGTCTGCGACCATGTACAAAATCAGCTGGGGCGATACTGACATATTGGTAACCGGCCACGTCTTCCCGAAGCTGAGCGATGCCGACCTGGAAGCCATCGGTCTGGTAGACGTAATGCTAGTACCGGTCGGCGGCAACGGCTATACGCTCGACGCTACGGGTGCGCTGCAACTCATTAAGCAAGTCGAGCCAAAAATCGTTATTCCGACTCACTACGATGACTCTGCTCTGAAGTTCGAAGTGCCGCAGGCTGCACTCGAAGATGCCCTGAAGACACTCGGCATGGAACCGAAAGAGACTACCAAGAAGTTCCAGTTCAAGCCTGGCGAAGTTTCTGACACCACTCAGCTTATTGTTTTGGAAAAACAATAAGCTAGTATTCAGTGACCAGTATTTGGTATTTAGGGTTTGATGGAACGTTGGATGGCTTTGATGAGGCCGTTCAGTGTTTTGTAGGTTTCGGTGGTCACGGCAAAGAGCTCATCGAAAGCCGTGCTCTCTAAGTAGCCGATATCCCGGCAGAGCATCAGCTGGGTCTGGAGCTCTGCGAGTGAACCCCGGGCAGTAGAATAAAACTGAACCTTCTCTTTTTGTGAAACGCGGGCGTAACCTTCGGCAATGTTGCACGGTACGGAGCTGGACGAGCGTTGCATCTGACTCGTAAGCCCATATTTCTCATGGACAGGGAACCCTGCGGTCACTTTATAAACCTGAAGAGTCAGATTATAACCGTGCTGCCAAGCCTTCAGGTTGGTATACGATGCTTCCATGCAGCTCCCTAAATCCTAAATACTAGTCTCTAAATACTGAAAAAGGCTTACGCGAGTAAGCCTTTTTTCTTGAGGGTGCGGATGGCCTGGGTGCTAACCTTCAGGGTAACCTTTTTGCCATCGACTACGACGGTCTTGGTCTGGAGGTTTGGCTTCCAAACCTTCTTGGTGTGGCGCTGGCTGAAGCTGACATTACTGCCAAACTGCTTTCCTTTGCCGGTGAGATCACATTTTTGCATGCTGATTCCTTACACGTTATATAGATTCAGTGGTCTATTTTACCGAAATAACAGGGAAGAGTCAAGTGCTAGCGAGGCTGGGTTCACTAAACTAAAACGGAACATCCCGTAAACTTGTAAGTGCAAACCTAACAAGTACAGAGGAGATGTTCCAATGTCAAAACTACCAGATATTCCTGGGAATAAAAAGTGCTGGCT
>JBDHUJ010000046.1:0-9602 GCA_039809105.1 Saccharimonadales bacterium (SeqCode) | reverse complement strand
AAGTGTTGGGCGAGCGGTTGGTGAGGCATATGTGTTCCTTGTTTGTGTTACAGCTCCTAGCATAGCGGAAAAAGAAAAGGGCTTCCTGGCGGAAGCCCTTTTCATATGCGATTGCCCTGACAATATGTATCTTCTCATTATAGCACATTTTGAAACTTTTGTCTATTTCACCGATGTTAGATAAGCCGCTTGCAGGGCGGAGCATTTGGGGTATAATCCGAATATGAAATACGGAGCGAGGCTGGTTCGGCGGACAAAGCGATGGGCGCAGAGGTTCAGCTATGGTGGGTTGGCGCTGGGCACGCTGTTTTATTGTTTTTCGCTGATGCCGTCGCTGCTGCCACGGCCATGGTTTTTCCAAGGCATCCTCAGCGGTATAAGCCTGGCTATAGGCTACGGCCTCGGCACCGGGTTCAGCAGCCTCGTCCGCTGGCTGTTTCAACGTGAACTACCGGCCAGCGTAAAAGAAAGTGCTTGGCGTGGTCTGGCCATCATCGCGCCTGCGTTCGCCCTGTTGTATCTATGGCTCGGCTACGGCTGGCAGAACCAAGTCCGTGAGCTAGTCGGCGAACCACCATACCCAAGTCGCCATTTTATATTGACACTTATAACTTCCCTGCTCATCGGCCTGCTACTACTCTATGCTGGCCGCGGCCTCCGCAGGCTTGGTCGGTTCACTCAGCGCCAGATAGACAAGCTCTTGCCACGGCGAGTCAGTTATACGCTCGCAGGCGTGCTAATGGTTGCATTTGTTATATGGGTAGTTAGCGGCGTCTTCGGTAATTTCTTCTTTACCGTCACCGACAAGATGTTCGCGCAAAAAAACAACACCACTGCAGCTGGCATAAACCAGCCCAAAAGTCCCGACCGCTCCGGCAGCCCCGAGTCATATGCCAAATGGGACACGCTGGGCTATCAGGGTCGTACCTTTGTGGCCCGTGGCCCGAACGTCAAGCAGCTGAGCGAGTTTAGCGGTCAGCCGGCCAAAGAGACCATCCGCGTCTACGCCGGGCTAGAAAGTGCCGACGATTCCGAAGCCCGTGCCCAACTAGTCGTCAAAGAGCTGGAACGCACGCACGCCTTCGACCGCAAAGTCCTGCTTATAGCCAACACCACCGGCACCGGCTGGCTGGAGCCCCAGAGTATCGATACGCTCGAATATATGTATAACGGCGACACGGCCATCGCAGCTATGCAGTATTCGTACCTGCCCAGCTGGATTTCGTTCCTAGTCGACAAAGACAAAGCCACCGAAAACGGTCGCAACCTGTTCGATGCCGTGTACGGCGCGTGGGCCAAGCTGCCAGCTGACCATCGACCAAAGCTCTACACCTATGGACTCAGCCTGGGCTCATTCGGCGGCCAAGCCGCATTCAGCGGCGTCAACGGTATGCGTAACACCGTAGATGGCGCCTTGCTGGTCGGTACGCCGAACGACACCGAACTCTGGCGTAACGTGACCACTCACCGCGACCCGGGTTCACCTGAATGGCAGCCAGTGTATCAGGGCGGAGTGGGCGTTCGCTTCGCCGCGACCAACCAAGACATAAACGCCAGCCAGGAAAAATGGCAGCAACCGCGCATACTCTATGTGCAGCACGGTTCCGACCCCATAGTCTGGTTCAACTTCGCTAACATGTTCCACGAGCCGGATTGGCTGCGCGAACCGCGCGCCCCCGATGTTTCACCGAACGTCACCTGGTACCCGTTCGTCACCTTCTGGCAGATAACCATCGACCAGATATTCGGTGTGCAGGTTCCAGCCGGGCACGGCCACAACTACGGCAACACCGCGGCCGCCTCATGGGCCGCCGTGACCCAACCCGAAGGCTGGACCGACGAAAAGTCTCAAAAGCTCCAGAAAATCATCGACTCCTACGCCATCGAATAATCTTCTCGTCCCAAGAAGCTACTGCCTGTTGCATTTGCATAATTGCAAGAGTATGATGTGCGCATCGTAAAAGGAGTTTGTCATGGCCCATATTTCCGTAAGGCCGCTCGACGCAGCCGAAGTAACATCAGTCCTGCAGCCCGGGGTGCTAGAACGCTACCCTGCGCGATTCGGTAATCTTTCTCGAGCTAAATTCGCCCGTATTGGAGAAGCCGTTTTGGTCATACCGTGCGACTTCGATAACCGCCAGCTGAGCCGCCTGCAGCACCACAAGCCGCTGGTAAGCCTTGTGTCGGGTGAGTTCGGCTATGCCACCTCATCCGAAGCACAGAAGGCTCGTGAACTGGGTCACGCAGTACTACTAGACAAGACTACCGGCAAGCCGACAGTACTGAACGATGCTGGTTACCTAGAATTCGTCTACGAAGGCACCGATGACAGCAAACGCCTTACCGGCGCTATCGTGGGTCTCGGCAGCCTTGAATACGGCCGTGCGGACATAGATGGTCGCAAATCCACCGTTGAAATTATCCGCGGAATTGTTGGCGAAAACTTCGCTATCAGCGAAGCAAATTACGCCCTTCCCGAAGCAACTTAGTTATTTCTCTGCTCGACATACCACTTGTGCTATATTTTGCATCACATTTTTAGACGTTATATAAAAGTGTTGCATTTCTTTAAGCCGAGGTGCATATTATAGGCATAACCAAAAGCGAAAAGGATGGCGAAAGCAATGGCACCAGAAGTTCGCAATTCAGGCGGATTCAACCCAGAATATCATGTGCCGTCCGCCGCCCTAGAAAACCCCGCTCACGCACCAATCGACGAGCGGGGCTTTCATTTGCAGCTCCGTGAGCTGTGCGTCGCTCATGGACTATCGGTTGCCACGATGGAAGTACCAGAAGGCGACACAAGACGAAACGCAAACACCGAAACGATACTCCCTGCTAAAAAATTGGGCGGCTTCGTAATTTTGCAGACCGAGTTCCTGCTGTACACGCCGGAAAAAATCCGGCAAGAACGCCTGCGCGTTTGGCGACGCATAGGGGCCACCCACTACGGCTTCGGCAATCCTACATACCCAGGCTTTGGCATTTATGCCGGAACGGAAACCATTCGTCTGGCAAAAATCCCGGCCCCGGGCGCACCCGCCACAAGGCTTTTGAAGACAACCGCCAAACTACAGACTGCCCCGGGCGACAAACTCGCAACAGGCGACGTGCAGCTGCTCGTCGGCAGCCACACGCCAGTAGACCAGCTTGTTCGGAAAGACCCAAATGGCTACCCGTCTTCGCCCGAAATGTGGGAGCTCCTCGGCCAGCTCGCCCGCGACAGCCAGACATTTCTCGCCGCGTAACTGCTCGATGACCCTAGACGATATGATTACGTAATTCATCGGGGGTGGAACCACTGGTCACCACGGCAATATCCTGCCCCCGTAAATCTTCTACGAGGGTATCGCAAAACTCGGCTACAACCACATTACTGTTTTCGACCCTGCAAGACCTCCAAGGGCAAAAAACTCTAGTGCCGAGGCCGGCAGCTACCGAGCTCAGACCGCATTGTCCAATATTCCGAAACCTGCAGTCCGGCTTTGGTCCTTCGACGCTCTCTTGGACGCATGCGTCCACCTTTTCCAATACCTCCGAAGGCTCATCAGTCCCGACTCGTATGGTACAGAGAGACTTCCGGTCATTTGAATACGAGGCCCTTAGGCCGACTTCGACACTCACGAATGACTCCTGTTACATTTTCTACACCATAGCACTGCTCCGGGATTCCTGCAATGTGCGGTAAACTGTAAGTATGAAATCAGTCTCTCGTTTATACACCCAGTTTCAACCTAGTGAGTACGACGTTACCTTCCGGCTCGATGAGGAGGCGATGCGGTTTTCTGGCAGCGTGACTATACGCGGCAAGAAGGTCGGGCGGCCGAGTGAACGCATAACCTTGCACCAGAACGGTCTGAAGATTACTGCCGCTACCATCACTAAACACGACAAAAAAGGCGACCAAGAGCTGCCGGTCGTGCGTATCAACAACCAGAACTCGCTTAACGAAGTCCGCTTGCACACCGATGCCAAAGTATTTCCTGGCGAATACACCGTTACCGCCGAGTTCGAAGCGCCTATAACCAAGGGCATGACGGGCATTTACCCCTGCTACTTTACCGAGGGCACGGAAGAAAAGATGCTGCTCGCGACGCAGTTCGAAAGCCACCATGCGCGCGAGGCCTTTCCATGCATAGACGAACCGGAAGCCAAAGCGATGTTCAATATGACGCTCGAAACACGAGCCAGCGTGCAAACCCTGGGCAACACCCCCATCAAGGAACAGAGAACCATAGGTGATAGGCTCGTGACGACCTTCGAGCCGACACCGAAGATGAGCAGCTATCTGCTTGCATTCGTAATCGGTGACTTACACAAGAAGACGGGACAAACCAAGAGTGGAGTTGAGGTGAATGTCTGGGCCACCACTGCGCAACCCGCTGACAGTCTTGACTACGGAGTGGACGTAGCCGTAAAGAGTATCGAATTTTTCGAAGATTACTTCGGTGTGCCGTACCCGTTGCCCAAGGCCGACCACGTCGCCCTGCCAGACTTCAGCAGCGGCGCCATGGAAAACTGGGGGCTCATAACCTACCGCGAACGCGTGCTGCTGGCCTACCCCGGCGAAACGGCGCAGAGCGTGTTCGAGCAGATTGCACTGGTCATCGCGCACGAAACGAGCCACCAATGGTTCGGCAACCTGGTGACTATGAAATGGTGGGACGACCTCTGGCTGAACGAAAGCTTCGCCAACATGATGGAGTACCAGGCCGTCGACAGCTTCCGCCCCGAATGGCAAGTCTGGAACAGCTTTATCGCCGCCGAAGGCCTCAGCTCGCTCCGGCGCGACGCCGTTGCTGGTGTGCAGGCCGTGAAAACCGATGTGAATCACCCGGACGAAATCAGTTCGCTGTTCGACCCTTCCATTGTCTACGCCAAGGGTGGCCGTCTGCTGTACATGCTCAAAAACTACGTCGGCGAAGACGCCTTCCGCAAGGGCCTGACCGCATACTTCGAAAAGCACAAGTATGGCAATACCACTGGCGCTGACCTGTGGGCGGCGCTGTCCGAAGCGAGCGGCAAAGACATAGCCGCGTTTATGAATCCGTGGCTCACCCGCAGCGGCTTCCCGCTCGTCACCATTTCGCAAAACGGCAAAGACGTCACCGTTTCACAGGAACAATTCCTAGACAACCCCAAGAAAGCCGACCCCGACCGTCTGTGGCCCGTCCCCCTTTTTGCTAGTACGTCCGATATGCCTGAGAGTTTCGATGCCAAGACGCTGGACGTCAGATTCCAGATGTCAGACATCGGACATCCGACATCCGACATCTTCCTCAACTCTGGTGCCAAGGGACACTACATCGTCCGTTACACCACCGATTCCCAGAAGGAATTCATACTTTCACAAATCGCCAGCCAGAGTTTATCCGAACCCGACCGCCTGATGCTCCTGAACGGCGCCAGCATGCAGTCGCGTGCCGGCTATCAGCCGTTCGGCGACGTGCTGCAGATGCTCGGCGCATACGAGCGCGAACAGAGCGAACCGGTTTGGGACATTATGGCGCTGGTCGTCGGTGAGGCACGCCGTTTCATCGACCTCGATGCCGAATTGGACGATGCTATCAAACCATACGTGTCGAAGCTCGTCGCTGCACAAGTGGCCCGCCTTGGCTGGGATGCCGTCGAAGGCGAGTCCTCGGCAGATGCCAAACTTCGTGCTCTCGTCCTGGGCCTGAGCGCCTACGCTGAAGACGAATCGACCGTGGCCAAAACCAAAGAACTTTTTGCAGCCTACAAAGACACCGGTACTTCCATTCCGGCCGAGCTCCGCCCACTGGTCTTCATCGTCCCTGTTAAAAACGGTGACGACGAAGCCTTCGACTTTCTTTTGAACCTGCACGACACCACCCAAAACAGCGACCTCAAGAGCGATGCCTGCGACGCCCTGACGGCCACTCGTAACCCCGAACGCGCTTCGCAACTGCTGGCACGACTCAAAGACGCCAAGCTCGTCAAGCCGCAAGACGCCGACCGCTGGCTCGTCTACCTCCTGCGCAACCGCTACACCCGGGCGACCGCCTGGCAGTGGATGGTCGATAACTGGGCTTGGCTGGAAGAAACCTATAAGAACGACAAATCATACGATTACCTGCCGCGCTACGCTGCCAGCTGCGTCAACACGCGCGAATACCAGCAGAAGTTCCGTGACCTATTCGAAAGCAAACAAGACCAACTCATCCTGAAACGCAACATTCAACTCGGCTTCGAAGAAATCGAAACCCGCGTCTCTTGGCTCGAACGCGACCTCCCCTCCGTCCGGCAATTCTTCTCTACCAAATAAGGAGCCCCTGTAGATGACGACCAACGCTCGGTTCCGGACTATGAAAGTACTGATGCTCGCGACAGATATCGCGTTCATAGCCTACTGGCTTGTCACAGCGTTCCACGCACTACCGGCAGATTGGCTCTACCGCGACTATACTAACCCCATCCTGGTGCATTGGAATTGGTCCTTCTTTCCGCTCGACATCGCCGTTTCTATTACCGGTTTGACCAGCCTGTGGCTAGCCCGCAAGCAACGGCCCGCATGGCGCAGCTTTGCGCTCATTTCGCTGGTTCTTACCAGCGTTTCCGGCTTGCAAGCGATTGCTTTCTGGGTCTTTGCACGCGACTTCAATCTTACTTGGTGGCTACCGAATCTCTTCTTGTTATTGTACCCGATATTCTTCATCCCTACCCTTGTGGAAAGCAATACTTCCGACTAGCAAAATGACATTAGGCGAGGGTTTCGAGGAAGGCGGTGACTTCGTAGTCTTCGCCAGAGAGTTCTAGCGCGCCAAGCGCGATTTCGCCGCGGTAGCGGTTTTCGGCAACCCACAGCTGCGCCGCAAAACCCATTTGCCGCAGTTTAGCCGGGGTAATGTACTCCAGGCCGCGCCCCTGCGACGTCGTCTTACGGTGCTTGACTTCAAAAAACACCACCGGCCCATGCTTTTTGCGAGCCACGATGTCTATTTCGGCCCGCTTCCGCCGCCAGTTCAGCTCTATGACCTTGTATTTCTGCCGCTTTAGGTACTCGGCCGCCACCTTTTCGGCCTCATGCCCCGTCGCATAATTCGTCATACTCCTAGTGTACCCGTCATTCTGAACGAAGTGAAGAATCTGTTCTACTACAGAGATCCTTCGCTTCGCTCAGGATGACGATAGTAAGAGGGCGGCGATGGGTTTGTAGCTGCGACGATGAATGTCGCTGACACCCAGGAGCTTCAGAGCAGCGACGTGCGCTGCCGTGCCATACCCAACGTGCTTCTCGAATCCATACCCAGCATACCTCTCGCCCAAGCCAGCCATGTACCTATCACGTGCGACTTTGGCAACGATGCTCGCCGCACTCACCGCGGGGACGCTATCGTCCGCCTTCACGACTGCTTTTGCCCGCGTGTCACGCGGGAAATAGTTTATATTGCCATCGATGATAATCTCGTCATAACTACCGGTGATTTCTGCCGCTGCTCGTTCCATTGCAGTCTTCACCGCCCACGTCAGCCCGTGCTCGTCTATCTCTGCCGGCCAGACCCACCCCAGCCCGACCGTAGCATGCTTACAGAGGTAATCCGATGCCACCTGCCGCTGCGTTTTCGTCATTTTCTTGCTGTCGCGAAGTTCTATGGGTCCGTCCTCTAGGTGACGGTTTGTGGGCAAAACAACCGCGCCTGCAACCAGCGGCCCCGCCCAACAGCCTCTCCCGACTTCATCAATCCCAACCGTTATCATACCTACATCTTATCATTTTCCGTACGACTATGTTATAATATGTTCTAACGATGACTCGAGGAGAATCACACCCCCGCCGCAATCAGCTGGTTGCCGCCGCCCTTTGCGGTGCGCTGGCTCTTGGTTTCTTAATCGAGTCTAACCAGAACGATGTGGAGTGTTATGGCACAAAAGCTACACCCGTGCTGGGCGGCCTAGCGGTAAGCGTTCGAGTTTCTCCCAACAACCACGCACTCAACGACTTACTAGTTGAGACGAACGGCCAATCCGCTCCATTCGACGGAGAATTATTCATCCCCGATTCAGCAATAACTCCTGAACAGCTCAGTTCTGGTAAGATTCGGCCTGGTATCGTCGAATCTGGGACCGGCGGCCTTCTCAGTGCCTGCCCGGCAGCTCCGTTCCGAGAAGTCTAGCCCAACGACTGGAAGATAAGTTTTAAAAAACTCCGGGAGATTCCGGAGTTTTTAGTAGTACTAAATGGGTTATTTGCTGGCTTCGTGGGCGGCTTCGACAGCGGCTTGCTTCTTGGCAAGCTCAGCTTCTTCGGCAGCTTTTTCAGCGGCTTTCGCTTCGGCTTCAGCAGCAGCTGCGGCCTTAGCTTCTTCTTCGGCCTTTTCGGCAGCGACGTCGCGAACGTCGTTTACGGCCTGGCGGTCGAAGTCGAGGCTCTGTAGGCGGGCGCTCTTACCAGTTAGCTTACGCATGTAGCTGAGGTAGTTGCGGCGGACCTTGCTGCGCTTGGTAACTTCTACCTTCAGTACCAGTGGGCTGTGGAGTAGGAAGCTCTTTTCTACACCGATGCCGCTGGCTATACGGCGGACGGTTATGCGGCTGGTGTGGCTGCCTTTGCGGTCGCAGCGGATGACCAGACCCTGAAAAATCTGGACACGCTCTTTGTTGCCTTCTTTAATCTTCTGGTGGACCTTTACGGTGTCGCCAGAGCGCACGTCGACAACGGCGCCTTTTTTCTGCTGCTGGTTGAGTTCTTTGATGTATTCCATAACTGCCTACATTTACTGCCGAATGAATCTACGGCCACCTTTAATAAACTTTGCGTTCAACCAATTGTACCCCATTTCACCCCAAGACGCAAGGGTTTACAGCCCGAGCCTCAAAACCCTGCGTTGTTATCCCAGCGAAGGCTGGGAACCAGTAAAAAATGGATCCCCGCCTGTGCGAGAATGACAATAGTCACGGGGTTTAGAGATTCAGGGTTTACGCGCCTGGCTCGTAAGGAGGGAATAGCAGGTCGGGTGCCCTGCTCAACTCTTCCTGCTCTTTATCATGCTTCGTCTCTATCTTGCCTAAAAGTTTTCGCGTACGTTTATACCCTTTATGCAAAACGAGAGCTCCGACTACAAAACAACCTATTGCCGGACCGGCCGCCACAGCCGTATTAGCATTTACGGCAATCACATCGAATACTATCGCACTACCAAGAAAAGGCGTTGTTCCTATTGCCGCCCTTATCAAGCCCTTGGTGTCTTCGTTGACCCACTCGACGAGGTGTTCCTCTTCCATGGTGACCCGCCTAAGTTCAAGAGCATCCTTGGTTATTTCCTTAAGTGGGTTAGACTCTCCATCCCAGCTCTGTACTTCTGGAGTTGGTTGTACTTCGAAAGCTTCTGTCATGAATACTATTTACCACATACAAGCGACCGTTGCAAACAGGAAGAACCACCTAATGGTTCCCGTCATTCCGGGCTTGACCCGGAATCTACAGCTTTGTGAGCGTATCTGGGTTGTAGACCCCGGGTCTAGCCCCACTGCCGTTAACTTAAGCCCCGCCTCGCACAGCGCGTATACCGTATACTATGGGGATAACGTAACAAAAAGGGCTTCATGAAAAAAAACAGCACTCATGCTCAACCGTCTGACGA
>JBDHUJ010000045.1:0-10262 GCA_039809105.1 Saccharimonadales bacterium (SeqCode) | reverse complement strand
TGACCTCAGCTTTGGTGTGCTGGGGCGTTGGTGTACCTCTGGCCATGAAGCCTCCCTTGTTTAGATGCATTATACCGTCTTTGGTTGAGACAGTGTGTTCAGTTTAAGGGGAGGGTGACACATTCATATAACCAGTAACGCCAAGCCATACTCTGTTGACTTTTATAAGTGGAAAAATCTCTTTATACGAAACAGCACCTATGTTGCCAATGATGAGAAACTTTTTGTTGTAGTCAATCAACTGTTTTACGTATTCACGGAACAAGCTAAACGGCGGATTGGTAACTACTATATCTGCTTGCTTTAGTAACTCAACACATTCAGCACTGCGGAAGTCCCCAGTACCCTCTAGCGGCTCCCATTCGTTATGTTTGTTTGCCTTGAGTTGTTCGGCTATATCGCTTAGGTTGAACTGTCCATCATTGTCGGTATCGCCTACATCATTTATCACAAACTTATTGGCAGTTATCTTAGCTCGTCCTTTGGCCGGGGGTAATGTAACGTCGTCACCGAAAAGTCCAATTTGCGTGTTGGCTACAGGCGATGGTTTATAACTGGTTGTAATGAGTTGCTTTAAACCTAATCGCTTAAAGTTAAGTACAAAATAGCGAAAGAAGTTGCTTTCAAATGGGTCGTCACAATTACAGTAAACTACCTTGTTCTTAAAAGTGTCTTTATCATATTCTAAATATGCCTCTACCTCTTTCTGTATATCGGCATACTGGGTGTAGAACTCATCATTTTTTGTCTTTTTAGCACTTGCAAGATTTACGTTCGCCATATTGCTATATTATGGCACATTTTAACTGTTTTATAACAGTCTACGAAACTATCAGAACATACGTTTTAATATTTGAGATGAACTCATAGTCGTTTTAAAAATAAAAACGCAAGATTCCAATCAACCCCAGGGGCGAGATTGACAATGTTGGGGTATTCTAGCTGACTACACCTGCTAGCATAAATCTGTTGACTAAGCTATACTATAGTTGTCTATAATACAACACATTTTCGTCAGGGGCGGTATCTGTTGTGTGGGGTATTGACTTTTTGCTTATGGTTTGATATAATACCAGGCATAGTATTGAGCAAATTGAATCAGTTTAGCTCAACTCCACTCAACAACATAGCCCACTAGGTGAATCACCTCGAATCGGGCATTTTTTAATTTCAGCGAGATTTGTGTCTCGTTTGTGGGGCTTGCTATATCTAAAAATAACTAATGACCATGAAGCATGCCTCGATATGCAGGTGTCGGTTTGGTGTTCTCGGAAGGAGAATACTCGTGCGTATAAAACAACTTAAAAAAGAACGCTTCACCCTACTTAGAGTGTTGCAGTTTGTCTACGACAAGTTCACCGAGTTTGAAACACATGTCGTGTTGTCGGCTGACGATGTACTACGTGGACGTAAAGCTCTAAAAGAGCTGGAATATATTGCTCTCAAGAGTGTAAACATGAAGCGGTAACATATGAACGGCAGCATAGTGAGCCAATATTTAGGCGAAAATGTGCGTGAATTAAAAAAGACAAAGCCTAGCCAGGAAGCCATAGAAAATGCTAGGTTTTTCCTCTCACTTTTTAAGCAATTTCGGTTGCTACAACAGAGGTAGGAGAGTATAATATTAAGTGGCTACAATTTAATGACATTAGTTTCGGGTACAGACGGCGACCTCTGTATTTCCTGTCATTAGGAAGTAGCCACAGGGGTCGCCTTTTGTGTACCTAAAGCTAATTAAGGAGATTGAAAAATGAATGACAATAAAAAAGTAAAAGCCATCGCACTCTGTCGAGTATCTACGGTCAAACAAGGTGTTGAAGGGTCTAGTCTAGAAGCACAAGAAACTAGAGTGTACGATGCAGCTTCACTATTTAATGCAGAGATTGTGAAGTTCTGGAGTATCACTCAGTCAAGTCGTAAAGGCAAAAATTATCAGCGTAAAGACCTTATGGAGATGCTTGCATTTGCTAAGGCAGATAAAAAAGTTAAGTACATTATCGTAGATGAACCCGACCGTTTCATGCGTGATTTAGAGATGTACTATCACTGGAAGGTAAAGTTTCGTGAAGAAGCTGGCTCAAAGCTAGTGTATGCTAAGAAACCTCACTTAGCAGAAGATACTAGTATGGTTGCAACCATGGAAGAGATGATTGACGTTTTTCGTGGTGAAGCAGCTAACTTAGAGCGTATTACAAAGACTACAAGCAACATGCAGTCACGAGTTGCAGCTGGCTACTACCCTAGCAACCCAAAAGCTGGCTATCAACGAACTGAAGTACGAGGACTCCATTCCCCGAAAGAACCTGAATGGTCAATGTTGAGGTCTGGGTTTCTGCAAGTTCTAGAAGGCATACCTATCAAAGAAGTAGTAGCTGGAATAAACGCAGCTGGCTATAAGCGTAAGTCTGGTAGAGGTCTCGATGCAGGTCATTTTAAAGTGATGCTACAAGACCCGTATTACGCAGGAATCATACAGATGTCTGACTGGAAGATAAACCCTAAAGGTTTGCACAAAGCTATGATTACACCAGAGCAGCATGAGACTTTAAAACAAATCGCTAAAGGAGCTGTATACAGACAACGCAAGCAGTTCAACCCAGACTTTCCCCTATCTAAGATAATGGAGTGCAAGGAATGTTCTGAAGCTGGAGCTGAACACCCTTTGCTAGTAGGCTATGACCATAACAACGGTAAAGCTGGAGACAAGCGAAAGTTCTACAAACGCTATCGTTGCAGGGCATGTAACCGCAATATTCTTAGAGATGAGTTACATAACAAGCTTAGTGACTCGCTACTAGATTTGGAACTTGCTAAAGATAGAATAAGTGACTTTATCGGAGCTTTACGGCACGTTTGGGAGCAAGAGCAAGCTTTATCCTATAACACCACCGAATCGCTTCAGACCCGTCTTAAAACCCTAGATAATGACAGAAAAACAGTGATTTTAAAGCAGGTTCGGGGAGAGCTAGCAGCTGATAGGGCTGATTTAGCGTTAGATGCATTAGACGAACAAATTAATGACATCAAGGAGCAACTGGAGTCAATCTCCACCATAGAGAAGGACTTCGTGGAGTTTGTTGAGTTTGCAATCAATACAGTAGAAGGTTTCAGACAGAAGTTTTGGGAACTAGACCAAGAGCATCAGAGGTGGTGTAAACAATTATTATTTCCTGAAGGTTTTTCAGTGACTCGTGAGAAAAAAGTTTACACCCGCAAAATAAGTGACTTTTACAGATTAAACAAAAACGCCCCGAAGGACGTTTCTGCTGATTTCTCCAGTATGGTGATCCCGGCGGGAGTCGAACCCGCGATTTTCTGGATGAGAACCAGACGTCCTGGACCACTAGACGACGGGACCGTAAGTGGCAAATTTGAACCTGCATATCTTACCACATCTGTTAGGTTTGGTCTAGGGACGGAGGCGGACCCTGAATCAAGTTCAGGGTGACGAGGGGTGAGGTTAGGTTTGGTCTAGATGGGTTGGCGTGGGACAATGGGGATATGAAAAGCAAACCTGTGCAGGCAGAAACGCCTCAGGCCGAACCTTCGGCCCTGCCCAAGCGGTCGTATTTGTTCTGGGCGAATGTGTTCGTGTTGCTGCCCTTCGCGATTTTGGTTATGCGGGCAGTTTCGAGCGGGAGCGGCATATTTGTTTTTTGGGCGTTTACCATCGCTCCGGCTGCCCTGGTAACTTTGGCTCTCGATATCTACGCAGCGGTTCGCCACTATCGGAACCGCAAAAAGTAAATTCCCCCTACTGTACTGTCATGCTGAATTCAGTTCAGCATCCATACCTTCATATGAGCGTCCGTGCTACCGCATGGGTCCTGAAACGAGTTCAGGATGACAACACTTGATTGTTAGTAAGTGAATCCCCCGCTCTGCACGGGGGATTTTTAGGGAAGCGTCTGTCGCCTCTAGTTCGTGACGCTGACGTCGCCACCGACGCCATTTGCGTTGCTGGCGCCACCGGAACCGGCACCACCTGCGCTGGTGTTGCTGCTGACGTTTGCGTCCCCACTGCTAGCTGACTGTTGGTTCATGCTGACGGTGCTGACGACATTCGTATTCGTAACCTGCGAATTATTCGTGTTATTGCTGGTAATGTTGTTGCTGCTGCCCGGCCCGGTGTTGCTGATGGTGTTGGCTGGTGGAGTCGGTGGTGTAGGCGGTACGGGAGGCGTGACCGGCGTGGATGGTGTGGACGGAGGCGTGACGACGGCTGGAGCTACGTACGTAGCCTTCGGGGCGCTGTAGTATGGCGCGGCATAGCTGCTATAGCCGCTGACGCCACCGCTGCCCGAGCCGCCGCTCTTGGGTGCGCTATACGAGGCCGGAGATACCCAGCTGCCCCCGCCCGAACCACCGCCACTTGGTGGATTGACGGGTGGTACCACAGGGATGACACTGTGGCCGCACGAGTCCACTGGCGCACGGTTGATGATGTTCACCGTAAAGCTAGCGTTGTTGACATTCGTCGCGTCGCCGGTGGTGGCATCGCCGCCGAGCGTGTTGCCGCCGTTCTGCGGCCAAGTCATGAGCCAGGTGGGCGAACTAGCGTTCACGTAGCCCTGTACCCCGGCGAACCAGTCGTTGAAGCTATGGCCCTGCTCTTGCCAGGCGACCGGGTCCCACTGGCCCCACTCGCCGCTTGCGGGAGTCCAACCCGATTGGTTCTCTGGGTCACTCCAACCTTGGCCGGTTGCCCGGGCGCTGACCCAGTCGAGCACGTTGCCCCACCAGCCCGCATAGCCCTCTCCGCCCTGTTGGGCGGCTTCTGGAGCGAGCTTATCCCAGCCGGACCACGGTAGCACGCTACTGCCGCCGACGTTCGCATCGCCGGTCGTGGCAGTCTGGTTATTCACACTGGTGGCGTTTACGGTGTTGGTGTTCGTGACGGTACAATTGTTCGTAACGTTGGTTGTTATGTTGTTGGTGGAGCCGGGACTGGTATTTGTAATACTCTGAGCGGACGCCATACTGGTAAAGCCGAAGGCCGCCATGGTTAATGTTGTGGTGTATGCGGCGATACGTCGCAGGCGAACAGAAAATACAGTCATAAGTCCCTCCTCTTTCAACTACCTGTATGGCCAACTATATGCCCGGGTTCGTCGGCTGGCTGTACGATTTATTACAAGGACCCACGTAAAACGGCACATTCCGGGCGTAAAGCTCCGCTCCTCATTCCGCCGTATTGCTAATACGTCTCCATTCCGGTGCTCGCTTTCCATCCCAGACTGCACCATTCTACGTGGGTCCCGGCCGCATGGCTATTAAAAAGTTTTCGAATAGGCGTGGAAGTACTTGTGCTTGCGGTTCGGGCCTGTTTCGATAATGATAGTACTGATGCCTTGGTACGACCTAGAGACGGCGCCTCCTCCTAAACCCGGCGAATTGTTCGGCGAGGATTTGTTCGTGTACCTAGGGGGCGACACGCTCAATCTGGACAGGATGCCTGATGACAGTGTCGTACTTCGTGCGCCATTCAACGCTGAACAGCTCGCACAGGCGGCGGCGCTTCATGCCGAAATCGGATTCGACCCGCCACGTGCCGTATGGGCTGGCCGTGTCTTGCCCAGCCCTGCCGACCTCGATGAGAAAGGGTTGGTTTACCTAGCGACTGAGACCGATACGGTCCGGACGACGTACGGCGCAGTTGTGGAGAGGGGCCGCACGAGCCTTGTCCGTAAACTTACCGTCGATATCGGAAGTGTGGCTCTTGAGGATAGGTTGGGCCATGGATGGCGTCACAGGCATCCAGCGCTTGCTGCCGAGCGCATTTGGAAGACTGCCCGCTCGTGGTTGGGCTCGGTAGAATCTCACGACGGCCATCTGGTAAACGCCACAAAAGACGACTTGGCATACATCTACACCCTAACCCACCTTGCCCTCAACCGCTAAAATTAAAACCAGCCTCGCTTACGCCCCATGAGCGCAGCGAACAAGGGCGTAAGCCCGTACTTTAGGGGATGGGAGATTCTTTTCGAATTCACTTCGAAAAGAATTGGGAAGGTGAAGCGAGCCAGTGGCTCGCTGCAAGGCGACCTGCCGGGCAAGCTGTGCTTGCTAACGCGCAGTCGCGGGGCCGCAGGATGTGGTGAGCCCTTCCCAAGTTAACTCTCGTCGCGCATATCGCGGATGGGGTTGCGACGGGTGTTGGCCATAAGCGGTATCATCGCACTCAAAAACGCCGAAACCAGTATGAGTCCGATGATGACGACGATGTACAACGGGTCGAACCCGAACAGGCTGAAGTGTTTGTGTACGTCCTTTGCGTTGTAAGCTACGACGGCGCTGGCGGAAAGCTGTCCGCTGTACTTGTGGTCGAGCCAGCTGGCTGCGAGCAGACCCAGTAGGTACGACGCGGCAATGACGAGCAGGCTCACCAGGAACGCGTAGGTGAAGTAAATCTGGCGGATGTCGAGCTGTGTGGCCCCAAGGCTGCGGAAGACGGCGGTTTCGCGGCGGCTGTCGGAGATTATCTTGCCTAGCGTGCCCATCATAATCAGTGAGGCTATGAGTAGTACTACCAGGAGCACGTAGCGTCCAGCGACCCATATCCCATGTCGGATGTCTTCTATGGCGCCGGCGTTGTTGCCGTAAGGTGCGATAAAGTATGGCGTGCCAGCTGCGGTACAAGTTTTGACAGCACTGTTCGCATCAAACGAAAAGCCTCCAGTGGCAGGGTTACTGCTGCAGTTATTACTTTTTATGAATTGTTTGACAGTTGCCAGATTAGGAAATTCGGCGTAGTACATCTGCTGTGTCAATGGTTGGCTGTCGATGGTACCATCTTGGGCTAGCGTGGCAAGTGTACCGGTCTGGAATGCGCTGGTCGGCGAAAACCACCCCTGTCCCAGGGTGGTACTCAGGATGCCCGACAACACAGAGGTGGCGCTTAGGCTTGCACCGAAGTTCGAATCGGGTATGATGCCGACAATCCGCACGGTTACGATGCCTTGCGTGGGTGTGGTGTTGGTAAAGGTAGCGTCGAAGGTGGCTTGATTGTCATCGGCCTTCTTTTCTTCGGCGGTGCGCTTATCGGACTGTATGGTCGTGGGGCCGCAGGCTTCGGCGGGCAGGCTGTACAGCAAGTGCGGCGTGGTGTAGTCTTTGTTGTTCTTGTTGGCGGCGATTTCATCGGTCTGCGATAGGGCTTTCTGTAGCAAGGCCTGCGAGGCGGAGTTGCGGTAACACAGCTGAGCGGTCTTGCCTGCGGCGGTCTTGCGAAGCTGCACGGTGCGGGCGATTTTGTCGTCGGTAGTAGCGGTGGCTGGCAAGCTCTTGAGGCCGATGGCTTGCTCGGCAGCACTATAAGGGGCGATTACCGGTACGGCGCCGTCTTTGACGACCGTCGTCTGTCCGTCCAGTATGAATGGCCGGAGCAAATCGTCGCTTATCTGGTGCCAGCCGACGGTGGTTATGGTCGCCAGGCCGGTGGGTTGGTCGCTGAAGCTTTGGTTATTGTTGGCTTTGAAGTTCTCTTTGCCGTTCTCGAGGAAGTTTATACCGCCACCATCGGTGCGGGTCGTCGGTGCGCCCATAGTGGTGTTCGTGCCTTGGTAGGTGTGGATAGCGCCCTCGCTGTTTGCCAGCTTTTGGAAATCGGCATACGAAATACCCTTTATAGCCGCATTCTGTTCTTGCAATTTGGCCGTGGCGATGGCTGACATAAAGTTGACACTGGTCTGGACATCGCCGCTGTTCGGACCGTTCTGGTAGACGCTGAGCGGCAGGTTTTGGTCGCTCTTTTCGTCGTATTCCAGGCCGAGCTTTTTGGCCAGGGCTTTTTTGCGCGCTACCAGGTCGGCTTGGGCCGGCTTGAGCGCCTCCAGTAGGTCATTGTTGTTGTATGGTTGCGCGACGACCGGCTGCGCGGAAACCAGGTAGCGGCTGCCGAGGCCTTCGGTGCCGAAGCTCTTTAGGCTGCTGATGACACCGCCGAGGACCGTAGCGATAAAGAATAGGCCAGCGAACAACAGCGACATGGTCGTTACAGTCACGACAAGCCGGACGCGCCGGGTACGGAGCTTGGTGCGTGCCAGTTTGAGGGCGTCGAGGGGGTACATCATAGCGTTTGCCCGTCCTTCATTTCTATGACGCGGTCGGCAGCAGCGGCCAGGCTCAGGTCGTGGGTTACGACGACGATGGTGGTACCCTGCTGGTCGCAGATGTCGCGGAACAGTTTGAATATGCCTTGGGCGTTGGTGCTGTCGAGGTTGCCGGTCGGTTCATCGGCGAGCAATATGCTGGGGCTGTTCTGGAGTGCCCGGGCAATGGCGGCACGCTGCATCTGGCCGCCGGAAAGCTCGCGCGGGAGGTGCGCCAAGCGGTCGTCCAGGCCGACAACTTTTGCCAGCTCTTTGCTCTTCGTATTCCGTGCGGCGCGTTTGGTGCGGGCGAACATGGCCGGGACTTCGATGTTGGTCTGCAGGTTCAAGAACGGCTGCAGATAGAAAAACTGGAACACGAAACCGATGGTGCGGTTGCGGAATTCGGACAGTTTACCGTCCTTCAGCTTCGCTAGGTTCTGCCCGGCTATCTCTATGGCGCCGGTGTCGGGCTTGTCGAGTCCGCCCAGCAGCTGCAACAGCGTGCTTTTGCCGCTGCCGCTGGTGCCGGTGATGGCGACGAACTCGCCCTTGTGTATCTGGACGCTGACGCCTTTGAGCGCTTCGACATGGTTATGGCCGACTTTGTAGCGTTTGGCGACATCGCTGACACGGGCGATGATTTCGTCTGACTTGGGTTTGTAGGGAGAAGATTTCTGCGGTGTCACGGAAACCTGGCGGAGAACTGCGATGGCTTGGTCGATGCTGCCGCCAGACTCAGCAATGAGCCGGTTCGCGAGTTGGCGCTGGCGTAAAGATATCATTACGCTGCATTATAAAGCACAAACGGTATCTTACCAGTAAATATTTCCCTAGAATCTGCGGTTACTTGTGGTACGGCAGACCGGCGTTGATGGTGCTGGCGCGGTAGAGGGCTTCGGTGGCGACCACCATGGCGAGGTCGTGCGGCAGGGTGAGGTCGCCGAGGCTCCAGCGGTAATTCGCTTTGTCGATAACTGCTTGGGGCAGGCCCTCCGGGCCGCCGATGACGAAACTGACCTCTTGGGCAGCGAGTTCCCGTTGCTTCAGAAACTCGGCCAGCACGGGGCTACTCAGGCTGCTACCGGTTATTTCTAGTACGACGATGTACGTGCCCTGCAATGTTTCGAGTATCTTCGGCGCATCATACGCGTATTTATCCGCCAGCTGCGTCAACCGTACGGTGTGCATGCGTTGCAAGCGTGGCACATACTCCTGCCACGCTGCCTGGGCATACGGCAGCTTCGGCTTCCCGATGGTTACGAGGTGTATTTTCATGGTTAGCTAGCGCGAGCGTCTTCGCGGTTCGCGATAAGCTCAAGTATAGCCTCTTCGGGGTCCGCTGTCCCGTACTTGACCATGGCATTGGTGATTGTGGACCGGAGCGCTTTTATAGCGCGGTGATGCAGCGCTTTGGTTGCGGCATAGCTTAGACCGAGTCTATCCGCTGCATCTTCGAGGCTTAATCCCTGTTGTAAACGCAGGGTAAGGACCTTAGACTGCCCATCTGGCAATCCGGCGGCATTGTATAAGTCATGGCTGTGCCAAGTTGTTTGGTTTGCTAGTGCTTCCGCCTCTGTGTCTGTGCCATCCGCCATTTCAGCAAGGGTGTCAGTACCTTCTATACGGAATACTGACGCGTGCCGCCCGGCACCGATTACCCGGTTCCTGGCCGTTAGCCGTGTAAAACTGATGACTGAGCTATCGTTTTGAGGATGCAATTTGCCGTTCTGGGTCTGTTCTACTATTGTCAGCACAGTCTGAGAAGCAGTGTCTTCTGGGTCGATACCTCCAGCATTCTTCGCAGCCCAATACGCATGGCTGTGTACTACTGGGAATAGGGTGCCTAAAGCTTTCGCTCGTTCATCCGTGTCGGCTCCTTGAGCCGTAAGTACAAGCTCAGCTAAGCGGCCCTTGATATCGGGGTTGTCGCGACTATCGATGATTTCGGGGGCTAGCTCAACCGTATCGGCCGGGAGGAATACCTCAGTATTAATACTCATAAACAACATTATAGCATAATATTTATGTTTTTGCAACAGTCTTTGTTTGTACCCACTCACCCCAGCGAAGTGTCTCCCTGTAATAATTTAGATTGCTCGGGAGCGGCGAAGCCGCTACCATATGCATTCTAAAGACAGCGGGGTATACCATGGGCCGGCACAAACTCAC
>JBDHUJ010000044.1:0-10341 GCA_039809105.1 Saccharimonadales bacterium (SeqCode) | reverse complement strand
TAGTCCGGGGAGACAAAGTGAGGAAGATAGGCATAAAGGCCAGCCTGAAGAAAGCGGGCAGGAGTACAGCATACATGGAGTATCTACTGGGGATGTAGGGGCATATGCGATTGCCCTGTACATATTGTCGAGTTGTCTTCGGACAGAAAGGTAGCAGTACCGCTCCAACATGTAGTACCCCGTCAGGGACTGAGCACAAGGCTCGCCCTACAAACAGAAGGAGCCCTCTATGGGTAGCAACGCAGCAGTGGCCCTCACGTCGCTGGAACCGAAGCAGCAACCGCTGCCGAGGGCTGATGATGTGCACGAGATGGGTACGCGGTTCATTCGGGACGTACGGATGTACTACATGCCGTACCAGCACAACGGCGACGACCCGTACTACTACGAGTACCGTCTGACCCACTACGGGCATCAGCACGACCGCAGGGTCGATGGGTACTTCCAATTCGTGCTGGAGACCGAGGCGGGGCGCTGCGACAAGCACAACAGGCTCGGCCGAATCATCCACAGCTCAGAGGAGAAGGACTTCTTCTCTGTCCGGATTGAATTCCAGAACGGGCTGCTGAAGCTCCAGGAGTTGGAGGACTTCCGGCTCGCGCTGGAGAAGGCGTTCCTGCTCTCGGTGGAGCACGGAAGTCGCGCGCTCGGCTGCTTCTGACGGGTATGTCGGAGTTCGGGCCGGGGGTGCGCTGGTGGCGTCGAAGTGTTCTGCTGACGCAGGATGCCCAACACGCCGCCATGCGCCCCTCGACCCGACTCCAGAACCCCCAAGGTTTTGTCATTTCGACCGTAGTGGAGAAATCTTCCAGGCTGTCATGGGGAAGATCTCTCCACGTTGGTCGAGATGACAGTGAGGCTATGAGGGTCTCTGGTTGACAGCCGAAGCGTTATCTGTATAATGAGCAGTGTTAGGTCGGCCGGAAGGTCGGCTTTTTTCGTGCCTTGAGACCAGAAGTAATTGCCGTGCCTTGTCATTCTGAACAGCCCGGCGAATGCACGGCGCGTGATTCAGAATCTAACGCGCCCAGACTAGTAGGGCTTTAGATTCCGGGTCAAGCCCGGAATGACAGCAAGTGAGAGCTGGTTCCCTGGGCATTGAAAATTGGTCATTGGTAATTCACTACGACATTGTAAATTGATAATTGGTCATTTGGAGTGACTGAAAGGAACGACTTATGGATTTAGATTTTAAACAATTGGCCGTAGCCATAACTGCTATCGCCGAGGAAAAGAACCTGCCGGAAGACACCGTTAAGCAGGTTGTAGAGCAGGCCTTGGCTGCAGCGTACCGCCGCGATTACGGCGAGCGTGAGCAGGAAGTCCGCGTAGAAATGAACCTGAAGACCGGCGAAGTCGACGCCTACGTCAGTAAAGAAGTCGTCGAACGCGTTGGTGACCCAGAATTCGAAATTACCATCGAAGACGCGCAGAAGCTAAAGAAGGGCGCCGAAAAGGGCGACTTCGTAGAGATTCACGAGCAAGTGACTGAGTTCGGCCGCGTGGCTGCCCAGACCGCCAAGCAAGTCATTTTGCAGCGCCTGCGCGAAGCCGAGCGCGAGATTGTGCTGGCCGAGTTCGAAGACAAAATCGGCACCGTGGTGAACGCTATGGTCAGCCGTGTCGAAGGTATGATTGTACGTTTGGAACTGGGCAAAGCTCAGGGAATCATGCCAAAGAGCGAGCAGATTCAGGGTGAGCGCTACTACCCTGGCCAGCGTATCAAGGCTTTCCTAAAAGACGTCGAGCGTGGCCCACGTGGCCCGCAGCTGGTGCTGAGTCGTGGTAACCGCGAGTTCCTAGAGTTCCTCTTCCGCGCCGAAGTGCCGGAAATGGAAAGCGGCGCGGTCGAGATTAAGAACATCGCCCGCGAAGCTGGTGTCCGCAGCAAGGTCGCCGTCGCCAGTACGGTAGCCGGTGTCGACCCGGTCGGTACCTTCGTAGGTGGCCACGGTACTCGGGTAAATGCGGTCGTCGGCGAAATAGGCGAGCAGGAAAAGATTGACATTGTCGTCTGGAGCGAAGACACTGTCACCTATATAACCCAAGCACTCAGCCCGACCAAAGTCAGCCGTGTGCAGCTGGACGAAGCGGCCAAGCGCGCCAAGGTTATCGTGCCGGAAGACCAGCTGAGCATCGCTATCGGCCGCGGCGGCCAGAACGTCCGCTTGGCCTCTAAACTGGTCGGCTACGAACTGGACATCGAAGCCGAAAAGGCTCCGGTGGTCGAAGGTACTGTCGAAACGGTGGAACTCCCCAAGCAGCCAAAACTCAAGAAAAAAGAACAACTAGAGTCCTCCCTCCTCGAAGCCATCGAAGAACACGGGGAGTAAACCCTATGAAAGAGCACGCTCCAGCTGATGAACCGGACTGGAGCGTGCGGCTTTATGACCCCGAAGCGGAGCAGCGGTACCTGGCCAACACCATTGCGTTCCTGGACGCAGCATTGCAAGACCATACCGTTTTGCCTGACACGCTAGAACGTGATTTGGTGGCAACATTTACATTTGAAGAGCGTATAGGGAATTCCGTTTTTACTACTAATAAATGTGTCGTCGGTAATGTCTTGGGTATTGACTTGGCGAATCCGGCAGACCCATGTGTAATACTGGGCAATGTCGTCTATTACGACCAGGCTGTCGATATGAATCTACCACAAGAGGGTAGAACAGTGACGCAGACCAGTGATACCGCCCGGATACCATTGAGTGTGGTAAGCGAGCCATCACTGACGGACCATATGCGTCAAAGAAGATGTGGGCCTGATTCGTGGCATAATAGAGTATATCCCCGCGACTGATATATGAGCAAGATAGCAAGTTTTACTGAGGCGAAGAGAGTGTTGGCGGCGTATGTGCCGCTGGCGGGGAGTTTGCCGGAAGTGTATAAGCTGGACCGGATGCGCCGTCTTATGGACTACCTCGGCAATCCGCAGGACAGCTACCAAGTGGTGCATGTGGCGGGAACGTCGGGCAAGACGTCTACGTGCTATTACGTGGCGGCTCTGTTGGGCTCCACCGGCCGGAAGGTCGGGCTGACGGTCTCGCCGCATATTACCGAAGTGAACGAACGGGTGCAGCTGAATCTGACACCGCTGCCGGAAGCCGAGTTTTGCCGCGAGCTGGCCGAATTTTTGACGCTTATCGGAACGGCGCCGGTGCGGCCGACGTATTTTGAACTGCTAGTAGCGTTCGCGTACTGGGAGTTTGCGCGGATGGGCGTGGATTTTGCGGTCGTCGAGGTGGGACTTGGCGGGCTGTTGGATGGTACGAACGTGGTGCATCGCCGTGACAAAGTGTGCGTGCTGACCGACATCGGGCTGGACCACACGGCCATTCTTGGCAAAGACCTGCCATCTATTGCGGCGCAGAAAGCGGGCATACTCTTGCCGGGTAACCGTGTGTTCGCGCACCGTCAGGCTCCGGAGGTCATGGATGTTTTTATGCAGACTGCCGCCCGACAGGGCGCGGAGTTGACGGTTGTCGCAGACAGAGAAGCTACCGCGCCGGCTGAACTGCCGGTGTTCCAACGACGGAACTGGAGCCTGGCTTTGGCGGCATCGCTGCAGGCTCTGAAGCAAGTGGGAGTTGCAGAGCCGTCTGCAACTGCGCTCCGCCGGGCAGCGGCAGTGACGGTACCGGCCCGGATGGAGCTGTTCCGGTACGGTGACAAGACTATCATTCTGGATGGTTCTCACAACCAACAGAAACTCCACGCGCTGGTAACGGCGGTGACGGAGCGGTTTCCAGGGCAAAAAACAGCGGTATTGCTCGGTCTGCTGGAGGCCAAGCGCGAGCAGCTGGAGCTGGCGCTCCGGGAGCTGGAACCGCTGACGGACCATCTTATAACTACCGCCTGCCCGGCTTCGCAGGACCTTCGCCACGTGCCGCTCCCGCCCGAAGAAATCATGGCTGCGTGGCAGGCGGCGACGGGCCGAGGAGGGGAAGTGACACAGGAACCCGCGGCCGGGTTGGAGCTTTTGTTGCAGCGACCCGAAGAAGTGCTGCTCGTAAGTGGCTCGTTATATCTGGCCAGCGAACTGCGGCCGCAGCTGCAGGAGCTTGCATGATTCGCTGTATCGCGGCGCTAGATACCCGGCGAGGTATTGCGGATGGTCACGGCATACCATGGTTCGGCAAGCTGCCCGCTGACATGCGGTGGTTCCGGAAGCACACGTTAGGGCAGACGGTGTTGATGGGCCGGGTGACGTACGAAAGCATCGGTGTGGCGTTGCCGGACCGTCGGAACGCCGTGGTTACCAGCGGGCCGGAGTTGCAGGATGCGGCAGTGGTACGCGACGCCGAGAAGTTTTTGGAGCGCGAGGATGATGTGTGGGTGCTGGGCGGCCAACGGTTATTCGGAAGCGTTCTAGGGCGGGCTGACGAACTGTATCTGACGCAGGTAGAAGGTGACTTTGGGTGTACGAAGTTTTTTCCGGCGTATGAAGATGCATTTGAGCGGACGTATGTGTCTGGCTCTCTGACTGAGAACGGCATAACGTTCCGGTTTGAAATCTGGCGCCGCAAAGCCAATTGAGCCCTCTCTGGCCTGAGTTGCTGATTGGTCTACTCGCTTCTGTCACCCGCCGCGGCGGGTCCGTTTTTTTTCCTCGAGCAAACATGACACTTTTGAATCGCAAAACCGGGGTCCCCACGAAACCCGTTTCGTGGGGTGGAGAAGTGTCCAAAACTCCCCGGCCAGGCCTCCACTCCTCGGTGCGCTGTTGTCAAAGCCGACAACCCTCCGGAGAACTCGCTCGAGTGGCTCGCTCGGACACTCCTCCGGCCCTATCACTATCGTTCAGGGGAGTTGTCGTTTTGACCAACATCACAGCCGGGGCGCTCCGGATGGCCGGCAGATAGCTGTGTGGCCCTGATGGGCCACGGTTTGATAACATCCGCCTGCGACACTCTTACTACTCAGTACCTCTACTGCTTACTAGGGCTCTGTGCGCGGGGACGTCGTGGACGCGGAGGTAGGCGGCGCCAGCAGCGATGGCGATGCGTCCGGCGGCAAGGTTCGGTTCCAGTTCGAACCGGTGTTCGCCCAGGAAACGTTTGCGTGAATAGCCTATCATGACAGGGTGGCCAGGCACGAGTTCGGCGAAACGGAGCAATTTTTGGTTGAGCTCGGGCGTTTTGCCGAAGCCGATGCCGGGGTCGAGGATGATGCCTTCGGCTGGCACACCAGCTGTCACTAACTCGTTGTAGCGTTGTAGCAGCTCTTGCTTTACGACTTGCTCGTCGTCAAGCAAAGGTCCTTTGTGGGCGGCCTGAATGTCTCCGTGAAACTGTGCAGGCAAGTGACTGACGATGCAGCGTAGCTGGTGCTGGGCGGCAGTTTGAACCATGGCGGGGTTCGAAAATCCGGTCACGTCGTTGACTATGAAGTGCGGGCCGTAAGCTTCGGCTGCCCGCGAAACCGTTTCGGGGTGAAAGGTATCGAGTGATATGCGGTCGGGGTATTCGCGGAGCGCAACTTCCAATACTGGTGCCAATCGCTGCCATTCTTGCTCAGGCGAAAGCGCTTCAGCACCTGGCCTGGTAGATTCCGCGCCGATGTCGACCAATGAAGCCCCATCGTCAAACAACTGCCGTAACTGCTTAAGCGCAGCATCCGGCTCCAAGAACAACCCGCCATCACTAAAACTATCCGGCGTCACATTCAAAATCCCCACTAGCTGTGTCTTCATAATCTGTTAAGTAGTATACATTTTTGGCAAATTTATGGTATGGTTTTGTAATGAGTACCAAATGTCCTCTTGGCGAAGGCTTGTACTGGAAGAATGGCAACAGCGTACACCACGGTTTGCCTCGGATGTGTATCGAACGATGTCTTGGTTTATGGGAAGACGCGGCAAGCGGACCGACTTTTAACATAGACAATCTTCCCCATGACGAGGAAGCAGACTGCCGAGATGCTGGCGCTGAATACGAGGATGAATCTTTGCAGCGATTCGACGCTCCTAACGGAGATAACCGCATGTACGGCATACTGAACACCTGTACGGAGTGTGGCGATGAGGCTTTCGCCGAAGAGTATACGTTTACCTGCCCGAATGACTGAGTGATAAATATCTCAAATTAGCACTCTTGACTGGAGAGTGCTAATGCGCGTATGATAGAAACAGTTCTGGCATCCGTCGCAGGGTGTGGCCGGATAAGTAACTTTGAGTATCCACTTCGTTGTCATCCCAGCGAAGGCTGGGACCCAGTCTATTTTATGTGCCTACGGCACTCATTACTTGCACTGGATTCCCGCCTTCGCGGGAATGACACCAGAAGGTGGGACTCGCAAAAACGGAGGATATAACGTATGGACGCAACAAACTCTCCTGATTATCAAGAATTTTCCAATTTTCTGACCGATAATGCACGCAAAAGCCTGGCCCACGCCGGGACAATCGCCCGTGGGCTGGGCAACGCCTATGTCGGCACCGAGCACCTGCTGCTCGGCCTGCTCGCACAAGACAGCAGCATGGGCGCGAAATTGCTCGAAGGCGCCGGTGTCACACTCGACAAAGCCCGCCTGGCACTGAACCTCACGCCCAAGACGCTCGTTATAAACATGGGGGCCAAAGGCTACAGCGAAACCGCCAAACTGACGCTGAAAATGGCGTACGATGTCGCGCAAGATTATAACCAAGATTTCTGCGGTACCGAGCACATTCTCTACAGCATACTCAGCCAAAAGAATGCTCGTGCAACCATATTGCTGCGCGATATGAATGTCGATGTCGACCGTCTGACCAACGAGCTCGAAAACTTCCTGCAGCGCCAGCAGTACGAAGAGGGCGATTTCGGCGAACCCGGTACCCGCCGCGCCCCGCGCAAAAGCGGCAAAAAGACCACGCTCGACCAGTTCGGCACCGACCTGACCGCCGAAGCCCGCAAAGGCAAGCTCGACCCGGTAGTTGGCCGCGAAAACCAGCTTAAGCGCATGGTCACAATCTTGAACCGCCGGACGAAGAACAACCCGGTACTCATCGGCGAACCGGGCGTCGGCAAAACGGCCATCGTCGAGGGCCTGGCACAGCGCATCGTCAATGAAGACGTGCCGGACAGCCTGCTGGACAAGCGTATCGTCATGCTCGACCTGGCCGGGATGATAGCCGGTACCAAGTACCGCGGCGAATTCGAAGAACGGCTCAAAAAAGTCATGGCCGAACTGGAAGAAGACAAGAAAACCATTGCCTTTATAGACGAAATCCACCTGATAGTCGGCGCTGGCGCTGCCGAAGGCGCTATGGACGCCGGCAACATACTAAAGCCGGCGCTGGCCCGCGGTAAAATCCAAGTCATCGGCGCGACGACGACCGCCGAATACACCAAGCACATCGAAAAAGATGCGGCCTTGGAGCGCCGCTTCCAGCCTATCCAGGTACCGGAAACGACTCCTGGCGAAACACTCGCCATTTTGAAAGGCCTGCGCAAACACTACGAAGAATTCCACGGTGTGACCATCAGCGACGAAGTACTCGAAGACACAGTTAACCTGTCCAAGCGCTACATTCAAGACCGGTTCATGCCCGACAAAGCCATTGACCTGCTGGACGAAACCAGCGCTCACCTGCGCGTGCTGAAGGGCAAGACCAGTCCCGAAGTCCGCAAACTGCAGAAGGAGCTCAAGCTCGTAAATGCCCGTATAGACGAAGCCGTCGACAACGAAGATTACGAACGTGCCGCCCGTGCCAAGACTCGCGCGTCGCAGATAAACAAAGAGCTCGAAGCGCTGCTCAAGACGAACAAAGACGCTAAGCGGCTAAACGTAACCAGCGACGACGTAGCCGAGGTGGTGGCGCGCATAACCGGTGTGCCGGTGCGCAAGGTCATCAAGAGCGAGGCGAAGTACCTGCTGAGTTTGGAGAAGAACATTGGCAAGCACGTCATCGGCCAGCACGAAGCGGTCGAAGTCGTCAGTAAAGCCATTCGCCGCAACCGCAGCGGTATCGGTGCGACCAACCGGCCGATTGGCTCGTTCATATTCCTTGGGCCGACGGGCGTGGGGAAGACCGAGCTGGCCCGGGTCCTGGCCCGCGAATTCTTCGGCTCCGAAAGCGCGCTGGTAAAGATAGACATGTCCGAATTCGGCGAACATCACAACGTGTCGCGTCTAGTAGGCGCGCCGGCAGGCTATGTCGGTTACGACGAAGGCGGTCAGCTGACCGATAAAATCCGCCGCCAACCGTACAGCCTGGTGCTGTTCGACGAGATTGAGAAAGCCCACCCCGACGTGTTCAACATGATGCTGCAGATTCTGGAGGATGGCTACCTGACTGACGCCAAAGGCCGCCGCATAGACTTTACGAACACCATCGTCATCATGACGTCGAACATCGGTGCAGAGAAACTGCAAAAGGAAGCCAACTTTGGGTTCCACGCTGAGCGGACGAAAGATTTCGACGACCTCGACGCCATGCACGAAGCTAACCGCGACAACGTACTCGACCGCCTGAAGAAAGAAATGCGCCCCGAACTGCTGAACCGCATCGACAAAATCGTCGTCTTCCGCGGCCTGACCAAGAAAGACATCTTCCATATCATCGACCTGCAGATAGACGAGCTGAAGGCGCGGCTTCAGAAGCAAGGTCTGAGCCTCACGCTGACAAAGGGCGCGAAGGAATACCTGCTCGAGCACGGCTACGATGCTAAAAACGGCGTACGTCCGCTCCGGAGGCTCATCCAAGACACCATCGAAGACCAAATGGCCGTCGAACTGCTCGACAACAAGTACGCGCGAGGCGATATCGTCCACGTCGCTACCAAGAACGACGAACTGACCTACACGACCGCGGCCGAGTAGCGGCGGTCAGGGTTCTTGCTTTCACTTCCGAAATGCTACAATAAAGCTAACGTATGAAGCGAAAACAGACACTGCAGGTTGGGGTGCTGGTGCTTGTCCTGGGCGTGCTGGCGCTGACATGGTTGCAGCGCCAGACTGTGACCGACTGGATGAAACTGCGTGGCTATAGCCCCCCTGCCACCGTATCGGCACTGGCTGCCGATGACACCATGACACCGAAGGCGACACGGCTGTTCTACGTGAACAAACCGGTTATTTCGAACGGCGCCACATTCTCGGACACCTGTCCGGCCGGCAGGGAAAAGACCATTGTACTTGGCTGCTACATCGGCGACGACGCAGGCATTTACCTGTACGATGTCACTGACGCGCGGCTGGATGGCGTCGAACAGGTAACAGCAGCTCACGAAATGCTGCACGCCGCGTATCGCCGGCTTTCCCCCGCCGAACGCAAGCAAGTCGACGACTGGCTGACTGACTACTACGACCATCAGCTGACCGACCAACGCATCAAAGACATCATAGCCGCCTACAAGGTTAGTGAGCCGAACGATGTGGTGAACGAAATGCACTCCATATTCGGAACCGAAATCGCCAACCTCCCTGCGCCACTGGAAACGTACTACAAGCGTTACTTTACCGACCGCTCCAAAGTCACCGGCTATGCTGCGCAGTACCAGGCCGAATTCACCAGCCGCCAAGACCAGATTGCCGCGTACGACACCCAATTGAAAAGCCTAAAGACGCAAATAGACGCTAACGAGGCTTTGCTGAAACAACAGCGTACAGCCCTGGACAAACAGTCGGCGCAGATGCAAACCGCCCGGAGCCGCGACGATATCGCCACCTACAACAGCATGGTCGGCAGCTATAACGCCGCCGTAAATGCCTACAACGCGCTCATCCAAACTACCCGGAGCCAGATTTCGCAGTACAACGGCATCGTCGAAACGCGCAACGCCATCGCGGTCGAAGAACAGCAGCTCGTCAAAGCCCTCTCCTCCGACAGTGTTACTAACCCAGCGCCCTGATAGCTTCTGGTGCAAAAGGTACCATTCTGAACATGTATCGTGGTCCCTGCCCATTGCTAGAGACAGGCGACCAGCGCCCCTCATACAGCCCCTGGGTGTTCTGAGTCGCAGTATACAGCAGTGGTACGAAGTTGCCAGGCCCGCGCATATCGCCGTATGTCTTAACGAACGAAATGGTGTCGTTACTGGTTTCACCCTCTACGATAGCATCCCCCAAGACATCGCTGACGGTACCGCGGAATAATCTGCCGTCATTCTCGGTTATGGTAAGTTCGAAGAGTGAATTGGCAGCAAGGTTACCAACGCGGAATCTGCCCAAAAAATGTGGTTCTGCTTCGTTTGCCCCTAGGACCCGGCCTATAGTGTGCGCGTTGTACCGACGCTTGGTTAATTATCCCCCCAGGTAAACCACTAGTTCTACTAGTGTGACCAGCAAAGGTTCGACCTTCCGCAGCAATCCCCAAAAAATAGTACCCCGGCCGTCAGGACGGGGTACTATTCCTTCTGG
>JBDHUJ010000043.1:0-10466 GCA_039809105.1 Saccharimonadales bacterium (SeqCode) | reverse complement strand
GTAGTCCGGGGAGACAAAGTGAGGAAGATAGGCATAAAGGCCAGCCTGAAGAAAGCGGGCAGGAGTACAGCATACATGGAGTATCTACTGGGGATGTAGGGGCATATGCGATTGCCCTGTATACTGAGGTTATGAAGCTATCGCACTATATAAAGGTCGTGGCCTGTTGGCTGCTTGCACCTGTTGCTCTCGTAGTTGGCGATGCGTACTTCGGGGTAGAAACCCCGGACGCGCTACCGCTCGGCATAGCGCTCGCTGTCTGCCTCCTTGGATTGGCCGTGCTTACCCTGCTGATTCTCGCCGGTCTGACACTGCTGCAGAATCGCTAACTCAATTCGAGAGGCTGGCGAGGGCGTTGATGGTGGTAGCAATGATGACGGTGCCGAAGACAAACGACAGGAGTGCCTGTTTGAGAATGGTGACGCGGATTTCTTTGGTACTGACGGCCGTGTCGGAAACTTGGTAGGTCATGCCGACCGTGAACGCCAAGTAAGCGAAGTCCATGTAGCGCGGACCGGTTGTCTGGTTGAAATCTATGCCGCCTTCGGGTTTGCCGTAGTACAGCCGGGCGTATTTGAGCATGTACGTGGTGTGTACCGCCGCCCACGAAACCACGACGCCCAAGAAACCGAGGCCGATGTCGAGCGCTTTGTCCGCGCCAGTGCTGTGCGAAGCATGGAATACCAGGAACCCAACCGCCACCAGGCTGGCCAGGCTAGCGGTGAGCAGCAGTGCGTCGGCCAACGGGCGGATAGGGTTTTCGCGCAAGGCATGCGCACGGGTTTCGGCTGCGCCGAAGCGCAAAACAGTCAGTAGCGTCCAAGCGACAAACAACAGTGCCGCGGCTATCCAGCCGGCCAGCGGCGCATACAGCCGGGCGCCGGAACCGCCTACCAGCGCACCCACCGCCAGACCAACCACGGTTATGACGACCAGGCGGGTTCCGGCGGTTACAGTTTTGTCGCGTGTTCGTGCCATGCAGTGTCCTTTGCGTGCAGTATACACCCTTACGGGAGCCGATTAGAAATGTTCATTAGTATTGCACGTTGAGGCCTGAACCTTTTTACTCATCACCGTGGGGGAAGTCGTGCTTGTAGCGGGCGAAGTCCCAGGTGGTTAGGAATTTGGTGGCGGATTTTTGGCCGTTCGCGAACAAAAGCGCCTGCTGCTCTTTGGTAATGTCGAAGTCTATGGATTGAATCTTGCCGGTATCGACGAAGATGGTGCGGGCGATGGTCGCCGGGTTGTCCAAGTGCCGCTGGTCCTGGCCGTTCGTCAGCGTCGCGAACAGTGCTGTCGCCAGGCTCAGCGGGCCGGTTATTTTGCGCGAAATCTGCAGCGCGGCTTCTTTGGCGGAAAGCTTGATTCCAAACGTCGGCCAGTCGGCGGTCGAGTCGAAGATGTCGACCGGAAAGTTCGAAAGCATACCGCCATCCACGAACGTATTTTTATCTATGTGCGCCGGCTTGAAGAAGAACGGTATGGACATGGAGCTACGGATGGCTTCGGCAACCGGCTGCTCGTCTGGGTTCAACCCGTATTTTTCGTAGTCCCACGGCAAGTAGACCATCTGCCCCTTCGACAAATCGGCCGTTACGACGACGAGTTTGTAGCGCTGGCTTTCGGGCAAGTGTGCGTATTCGGGACTCGTCAGTTTCAGGTCGCCGAAGGTTTTTACGCCGCAGTCCGCCAAATGGCCAGCTATCCAGGTGCGCAGAAAATCGCCTTTGTACAAGCCGTTGTCGACGAGCAGCGACGCGAACTTGCCCACTGCTCCCAGTTGAGTCAGCAAGGTCGGGTCACGGAAATTGCGGTAGTCGAGCCCGTTCATTATCTCGAGAATACGGTCGCTCGTGCAGCCAGCCGCAATCAGCGAACCGACTATCGCGCCGGCAGAGGTGCCGGCAACGCGCTGGAATTCGTATCCTTCTTTTGTCAATACCGTAATCGCTCCTGCCAGGCCGATTCCGCGCACACCGCCGCCCTCCAGAACCAGGTCGGCCTTTTTTACGTGCGTATCGGTCGGGCTTGTGCTCGAATTTTCATCCATAGTCCGATAGTAGCACGTCCGCCATGACAAGCTGCTGGTTTATCGTACATTACGATGAGCGTAATTGTGCTATAGTCAATACATATATAGCTTGGCTTGGAAAATAAAAATGCATACTGTTTTATCCATATTTCGGCGACGAGTTTTCGCTTATGTGCTTGTAGCCACAGTCGCAGGCGTAGGTGTGTACAGTCTGGCGATTTCGCGGGCCGCCACCAACACCGCCTCGTTCACTGCCGCCAGCGGCACGCTCAGTGGCAACGCCACAAAAGTCAGTGATACCGGCGCCACCACTGGCCAGGCGGTCAAGTTTAACACCGGTTCGATGGCGACCAGTTCGGTCAAAGCGTTCGACTCGGCCAACACCATCAATGACGCCAACTGGTTCGTGCAAGCCTACAACGCAGGTATACGACTCTACGTACTCAATATGACCGATTGGGGTACCTGCAATGCGTGGTCTCAGGCGCAACCACAGATTCAAAAAGCCCTGGCAGCCGGCCTGAAAGTCGGCGCTTACACCCGCGACCCATCGTGCTGGCACAATGGCATTTTGGCCGCCGGGCAGTACCAAAACCAGCTGCAATTCTTTGCACTCGATGTCGAAACCGACCCGGGCGTCCCCGTCACCCGTGCCATGGTCGACGGCGTAACGGCCATGGGAGTACGGCCCATAATTTACAGCGACTCGGGCATGTGGTCCGGCGTGCAGGGCGGCAACGACACTAGTTTTTCTGATGTACCACTGTGGGATACCGACACTTCGACTGTAAATTTCAGCACCTGGCAGGCCAATATACTTTCGCCCACCCCGGTCAAATACGGCGGCTGGAACACCAGCACGACCATGCGCGTCGGCATCCAGCAGATGTTCGAATATACCTTTAACGGTATAAACGTCGACCTCAACTCATTTGACGCCAGCTTCCTCCGGTAAGTTTCTCCGGACTACTATCACGCGTCATTCTGAGCAACGCGAAGAATTTTATCGAAAACAGCTTCTTCGCGTTGCTCAGAATGACACCAAGATGCTACCGAACCATATATTCAGCCGGGTTCGCCAATCACATCTGTTAATAACCTATTTTATAAGGTATAATTACCATCCATGCACCCGTAGCCCCGCCTGGCCGGCCGCCAGGGCGGACAGGTCAGCTGGCCAAGGCGAAGCCGGTAGATAGAAATAGCGGAACGCTCTATCCAAACCGTCCGCTAGCCCAGAAAACCCGCACGAATTTTAATAGTTCACCATTGTAAGCACCCGTAGCTCAGCTGGATAGAGCGTTGGTTTCCGGTACCAAAGGTCGTACGTTCGAATCGTATCGGGTGTACCAATTTGAAATTACGAGAGACGTCAGAAATGACGTCTCTTTTGGTATGATTAGTGTATGAAAAATGGTCTTTTTCGGTTGCGGGCGGGGATTGTACTGATAGCAGTGTCGTGGCTGCCAGTTGCGCAGGTCGTGCTCATCATCGCGCACGACAACGGCAAGCTTACCAGCGAACATGCATCTGAGACTTTTCGGCTGGCGGTGTGGGGAGTCCAGACCTTGATAGGGCTGGTGGGAATCTGGTTGGCCGGTTCGGTGGCAATACGTACCGCGAAACAAAGCGGCTGGCGTGCCGCACCCAAAAAAATGTGGCACCTTTTCCGCACCGGCGCCACCGAATAGTTCTGCCTAAGCCTACTTAGGAATATAGTTAAGTGTGAACAATGACGGGGGTGCCGATGGGTGCCCAGTCGTAGACCCAGCGGGCCTCGGTGTTCGGCAGTCCGACACAGCCGTGCGAACTGTTTATGTTGCCGAAGTAGCTCAGCGGCCGCCAGTAGTTGCCATGGATGGCGTAGTCACGGTAGAAGTAGTTTATCCACGAGACGTTGGGCTGGAAGTAGCTGCTGCCGTCGGCGTTCAGGCCGGTCATGTCCTGTTGCACGACTTTGGAATAGATTTTGTACTGGCCGGTGACCGTCGGCGTGGCGGGCGCACCCGCCGAGACCAGAAAGGTTTTGACCGTCGTGCTCTTTTCGTAGGCGTACATGCGCTTGGTCGTCAGGTCGACTTCTATCCATTTGTCATAATCGTCGGCACTGACCGTATTGAAATCGGCCTGAGATATTTCGAGCGTCTGTTTGACCGCCTTGCCAGCCAGCAGGTCTTTGGTAACCTGTGCGGCGATTTTCGACTTGTCGATAACGTCGGTCCCCGCGACGCCTTTGTCCAGCACCACGAACGTGCCGTCTTCGCGGTTGAATTCTATCCGTGAGCGCGGTGGGTCGATGTATGGTTTCGCAATCGTATCTATGTATGCCAGCACTTTGCCGTCGTTTACGGTCACGTCGATTCTCTTGCCATCTTTTTTCAGCGATATCTCCACCCAGTCGGATTTATCGGCCACGGTGGGCTGGAACTGTTTGGCACCTATGGTGAAGCTTACGGATTGGTTCAGTATGCCTTTGAGCTTTTCCTGGTACGGGGCCAGCTGGGCCGCGGTTATGGCCGGACGCGTCGATAGTGCTTGCAGCTGCAAGGGCTTGGTCTGCATGCCGCTGGCCGCCGCTTCGAGCGTGTTGACCGGGTCCTTCAGACCGTTGTGTTTGCCGGCGGTGCTATCGGTTATCTTCACCACGCCATCTTGAATAGACAGTGTGGCATCGGTGGCAGGCTGAATGGTAACAGTCGCTTGCGTGGCAAGGAAACTGTTCCGTTCGGCGTCATTGCTCACCAATACCAGGTTAGCTGGCGCGGGCCGCCACCAGGCGAGCCGGTTGGAAAGCGCGTGGTTGTGCACGCGGATGGTATGAACGGTTTTTGCAGCATCGGCGCTCAACCCCATGTCGGCGAGCGAGAAGCTCTTTTTCGAACCGTCGGGGTAGCTGATTGTCAGTTTATACGCAGCGGCCTGTTGTTTGACTATACTCTGCAGCGCTGCGTCGGACTGGTGGGCCGAGACGGTTTCGCCGCCGATGCTGACCTCCGATAAAAACACGCCGGCGACAAGCCAGCCCACGACCGCCACGACCAAACTCGCCAGGCCAAAGACCGTCACGCGGTTCCGCAGCCAATGTTTCTTTTTTTCTTTCCGTGTTTCTTCTACGACGTGGATTTCGCCGTGTTCTATCTGTATATCTTTGCTGGCTACATCATCAATCCACGTCTCGTGCCCGTATTTTGCGCCGTGCGCGTGTTGGTTTTCGGTATCTTTCATAGCGTAGTAACCATAAGCCGCGTTCTGCAGATGATTATAGCAGCAAATCCACTGGACCCCTCATTGAACCCGACCCACATGTGCTTTTCTGTAAGACAGGGGTCGCCCCGCGGAGGCAGGAGCGAAGCTACTGGCGGAGCACCCCTGGCGTCAGAAAAGTGCATGGGGGTCGGCCACTGAACGCTGAAAACTGAGCGCCGAAAGGCGCAGCGAGAAGCGGGTCGGGATTACACCTGTGTAAGTTTGCGGAGGGCGATGATGAAGGCGGCGCTTTTGAGGTCGGTTTGGTAGTCTTGCGCGGTTTGATACGTCTCTGCAGTAGCCGTTTCGATATATCTGGCCAGTTCGTCGTTTACGCGCTGTTCCGGCCAATGTTCGCCACGTAAGTTCTGCTGCCACTCCAGGTAGCTGACTATAACGCCGCCGGCGTTGGCGATGACATCCGGCAGGATGATTACGCCACGCTCGGTCAACGCATCGAATGCGCTGTCGACGATTGGACCGTTCGCCATTTCGACGACGTACTTCGCTTTTACCGAAGCAACGTTATCGTCCGTGACGCTATCTTCCAAACCAGCCAGAACAAGCACATCGACATCCAGCGCCAACAACTCGTCATTGCTGATAAGTTTTGCACCTTCGTAGTTTTTGAACCGGCCGCCATCATCTTTGAATTTCTTGAGCGCCTCGGCATCGAAGCCGTCGGAGTCAAGCACGGCGATTTCCGAGTCGCTGGCTGCTACTAGTTTCCAGTTCGGATGCAACGCCTGCGTCGTAGTACCGAAAAACGAACCGACGTTACCATACCCCTGCACCGCATAGGTCATCGGCTTGTCATCTTTCTTGAGCCGAAGCAGCTCGGCCAGAGACAATACTCCGCCGCGGCCGGTCGCCGCGTCGCGCCCCAGGCTGCCGCCGTTCGGGATGCTTTTGCCGGTGAAGCTCGCTTTAGTCGTGTCGCCGGTGAGCACTTCGTACTCGTCGGTCATCCAGTCGATAATCTGCGCGTTGGTATTCACATCGGGCGCGGGCACATCTTTTTCGGGGCCGATGTGCTCGTGCAGGCTGCGGACGTACTTGCGGCTGATTTCTTCGAGCTCCTGGGGGCTCAGTTCGCGCGGGTTGACGGTGATGCCACCTTTGCCGCCACCGAGTGGTAATCCCACCGCAGCCGTCTTAAGGCTCATCAAAGTAGCCAGCGTCTGCACTTCCTCCAGGCTGACGTTGGCATGGTAGCGGATGCCGCCTTTGTACGGGCCGAGCTTGTTGTTGTGCTGCACGCGGTACGCTTGGAATGTCTTGCCGTTTTCGAGCGTGATGCTGAATTGGTGCTCGCGGTTCGCCCGCTTCAGCTCCGCCACTACATCCGGCGGAATGCCAAGTTTTGCTGCTGCCCGGTCTATGAACGCATGTGCTGTCTCTAACATCCGAACCCTCCTCTGTCATTATGTAGGCGCCTAACCGTAGGGCGTGCGTACACACATAATACACCTCGCTTGTCCCGGTGTCCGTACAGAAAGCAAAAGTCAGATTTGTACGATAAGGTATACGGCCATGACGAGGCCGATGAAGAGGTCGGAATACGTGGCGACGTTTTCTTCGAAATCGCGCTGCTTTTTACGGACGTGTTCGAGCCCGGCGAGCAGCAGGAAGAGGCCGCCGGCCAGAGCTGCCGCAGTGGTCCACGCCGGGTGCCAAAGCGAAATGATGCCGACCAGTCCGATGCCAAGGTTCGCGAAACCCAGCTCGCGGACCAGCTGCCACGACATTTTGTCTTTTATACCCAAAATGCCTTCGGCGGTCAGACCCGGTTTCAGCACCTGCCGCAACCCGGCCGTAAATAGGCGGATGCCGATTGCCCAAAACACGAACCATTTGCCGATAACGTCTATCAGCGCGGCATGGTTCTTATTTACCAGCACTTCCAGCACCACCGACACAAGCGGGAAGACGAACATGAGGCCGGATACCATGGCGATGTACATAGCATCAGTATAAGCCCGAAGAAACACGCAATACAACCTAGTCGCAAGTGCTCCGCTCTGCTACCATACTGCTATGCGAGAACTTTTAAACATTGCCGGACCGGTCGGCACCGGATGGCTCATACTAGACTGGCTCATCCGTATAATTGCGCTGTTTGTCGTGCCACGGAACCGTAAACCGACAGCCGGCATGGCATGGCTGCTGTTTATCTTTTTCTTTCCGACAGTCGGTTTTCTGATTTTTCTTGTGCTCGGCAATCCGAAGCTGCCGGCCAGCCGGCGCGCCGCCCAAAAAACACTTGATGCTGTCATAGCCAAGGTACTGGCCGAGCTGAAGCGTCACGACACCCAGAAGCTGCTTTCCGCCAAACCACCCGCAGAGTACAAAAGCCTTGCAACCCTCAGCCAGTCATTGACTGGCCTGCCCGTTTTCGGCGGTAACAACATAGACGTCCTGCCCGAATACGATAACGTCGCGCCGAGAATGGTGCGGGACATCGACACCGCCGAACGTTACGTACACGTAGAGTTCTTCATTGTAGCAATCGACGACTACACGCTGCCCGTTTTCGACGCGCTTGCCCGCGCGGTACAGCGCGGCGTAACCGTGCGCGTGCTGTATGATGCAGTCGCAACACACATGTTCCCGCGGTGGCGGGATATGATTAAACGCCTAGAAGCAGACGGCGCGCACGTCCAAGCCATGCTGCCGTTGCGTTGGCCCGGCAAAGGCTACACGCGACCCGACCTGCGCAACCACCGCAAGTTGCTCATCGTCGATGGGCGCGTCGGCTACACCGGGTCACTCAACCTCATACAGCGCAACTACCACCGCAAAGACGACATCTACTACGACGAGCTTGTCGTACGCGTGGATGGGCCGGTCGCCCTGCAAATGTCGGCCGTTTTTCTAACCGACTGGCATGCCGAAACCGGCGAGATTCTCAACTACAAAAATGCCGACTCTGCGAAGCAGCTGCTCGAAAGCCGCGGCTCCTCACTCGCGCAAGTTTTGCCGAGCGGTTCTGGCTACGACGACGAGAACAACCTCAAACTTTTCACCAGTCTGATGCATCAGGCGCAAAACACCATAACCATCGTCAACCCGTACTTCGTGCCAGACGATGCGCTGACCAACGCCATCACCAGCGCCGCACGCCGTGGCGTCACCGTAACACTCATAAATTCCGAAGCTATGGACCAGTGGATGGTCGGCCACGCCCAACGCTCGTTCTACGATGTGTTCCTAGCGGCCGGCGTGCGCGTGTACTTGTACGACGCGCCTATCCTTTTACATTCTAAGTTCATGGTCATAGACAGCAAGATTGCAACCATCGGCTCCAGCAACCTCGACCTGCGCTCGTTTACACTGAACATGGAAGTCACGCTCACCTGCTACGACCCGGCTGTCGCTCGCAAACTACAAGCCGTGGCCGACGACTGCCTGACCCGCTCGCATGCACTGCACCTGCACGAATGGCGCAAACGCCCCCGCCGCCAACAGCTCGGCGAAAACCTCGCCCGCCTCACCTCCGCTCTGCAGTAGCGCTTAAAGTTGTCTGCTGATTTCCGCGACCCACTCGCGCCGGATGAATGGTTTACCGGCCATTTCTTTTACAAGACTCTTCATGAGTTTTTTGAGTTCTTTGCAATCGTCGTCAATTTCTTTCTGGCCGATGACGACTTTATGCGGTACAAAGTCTTGGTGCGCTCGTTTCAATTTCGACGACACACTCACGCTTCTATCGTCGATTTCAATCCGGAGCGGCAAGTCTGAGAACTCTTCGACAAGCGCTCGACACTTTTCTACGAACTCGCCACCGACCGGAATGAGCCGAATATGTACGGGGTTCAGCCAAAGTGGCAGGCCCTGTTCAAAATTGTCGAACAGTACATACAAGTACCGCTCAATACCGCCCGGGATTGCCGAGTGGATGATGACAGGATGCTTCGCCTTACCGGCCTCGTCGATATAGTGAATGTTAAGCCGTGGTGCATTACCGATATCAACCTGGACACAAGCAATCTCCCGGGCCTGCCCGAGTTTGTCGACTATCTTGTAGTCAACGTTTACGACCCAGTAGCGGTCCTTACCATCCTCGATGATGTTGACCAGCACATCAGCCCCCAGTTGCTTCGGTATCTGCTCAATGTACTCACGATATTCGTTCCAAATCTTTTCCGATGGCACTTCAATGACCACTTGGTAGTCGCGCCTTGCCTCCGCACCAGACTCTAAAATCTTGGCCTGCAGCTTAGGGAACCATGCAAATGCCTCTGCTACGTCTTTGAAGTATGGGTGGATATCGGGCATGTAGAACCGTCTCTGTCGTAGGAGTAGCATCATTTCGCCACTTTGCTCCTGCCGGTAGCAATCCGAGAGGGAGAAGTGGGAGAACGGTAGTTGCTTGTAGCTCAATGGTGCCTTAGAGGCGAGATTGAACTGCGGGTAGCTCGCGTCATAGCTCATAACCAAATCCGACTTACCAGATTTGAATTGATAGAGCCTATCACCATACAGCGAAGCATAGGCACTCACCACGGGATGTTGCAAGCTAAACATATTCGCACCATTAACCTCGTACACCGGAAAACCGATGCCATGCACAAGTTGGCGGGCGTAATCTTGTACCAACCGTCGCATAAGGTTGGCTTTGTAATCGTATTGAACGTGGCCGATGTCGGCGTTCGGTTCCCAGTTGAAGCCTAGCTTGTTGGCATAGGCCAGGTATTCAGGCTTGTCATTCGACTGTTCGACGAGCACTTCGCCCAACGCCTCACGGCGCACGAAACGCTCGAACCCACTATCAATCTTGGGCAGCTTTAAGTAGTCATCTATCTCAATGACTCCGTTAGCTTGGTTCAAAATAAAGTATTTCATGTAGAAACTTTCGTATTAGGGTTATTTGAGACTCTGTTATCCGCCCTACGTGAAGCTTTTGCTCGAGAAACAAAAAACTCCCGGCCGTCCGGGAGTTTTCAATCAACTACAAACCAGGGCGGCGCTAGGACAACACCGTCGTCGTTATCTGGTTTTGTTTGATTGCATTAATCATAATTACACTATAGCACAAGTTATGCATAAACGCAAGCGCTTACGCATGTACCCACTCACCCCACCGAAGTAGCTGTCCCGAACTTCTCAGACCAGGCCCGCTGCCACAGGGTATTTCTGAGCTGCGTGAGCAGTTCCCCGCCTTGTGCCCGGAATGTTTCCACTACGG
>JBDHUJ010000042.1:0-10489 GCA_039809105.1 Saccharimonadales bacterium (SeqCode) | reverse complement strand
GTTTCCACACGCGGGGCAGCCGACACTGTCTCCGAATACGATCTGGTTTAACACTAGCCAGCACTTTTTATTCCCAGGAATATCTGGTAGTTTTGACATTGGAACATCTCCTCTGTACTTGGTAGCTTTACATCTCCAAGTTTACGGGATGTTCCGTTTTAGTTTAGTGAACCCCCAGTAGTCGTCTCTTCGTACACCGTTCTGCCTATGCTATACTGAAAGGTACCGATGTATGGACTTATTGTGGTTGGCGCCTTTGGCGTTTTAAGTTTGATAAATGTGAAGCTCCACGCCGATGAATTCGCGGACGTTTCCCGCAAAGTCGGCGACCGCATAGGCAAACTCTGGGATATCGCACACCAGGGTATGCGCGAAAACCGGTTCCTACGTGCCGAAAAGGCCCTGCTGACCATCCTGAAAATTGACGAAAAGAACGCTGCCGCCTACAACCGCCTCGGCATACTCTACGCCAAACAGAAAGAATACCGCGACGCCATAGACTGTTTCGAAATCGCCAGTTCCATAGAAGCTACGCCCTCGAGTTTGCACAACTTGGGGCTTATTTATTACGAAACCGAAAACTACGAAAAGGCCGGCATTGCCTTCGAACAAGCGCTGCGCCTCGAAGAATCACTGGCCGCCCGCCACATCGCCTACGCCAAGGTGAACGAAAAACTCGGCAACGAAAAGCTGATGTTCAAAGCTCTGGAACGCGCCGTAGAACTCGAACCGAACAAGGAAACTTACAGCTTACTCCAGAAGGCCTACGAAGAGCGTGGCATGGAAAAAGAAGCCGACATGATAGACGAAAAGCTCAAAAAACTCATCGTCCCCGCCGGCCACCCTCGCCGCATCCTCCGCCCCCGCAAAGTCGTTATTTAGTAACTCGAGGGTTGTGTTTTTACCCCTGTTTTGGTACACTCTTTTGGTAGCTTGACGGATTCGCCGCCTTAGCTCAGTTGGCCAGAGCAGTTGCTTTGTAAGCATCGGGTCGTCGGTTCGAATCCGACAGGCGGCTCCACATTTACAATTTGTACTATACTCTGCTAGATTACAGACATGAAACCCAAAGAAAAGGGTGACGTTGCCCTAGCTCACGCCATTCAGTACTACATGCTGAATGGTTTTGAAGTTTGTCTTCCCATCGGTGACAAGAGGGATTACGACCTAGTCATAGAGAAAGATAAGGTACTGCAACGCGTTCAAGTAAAGTACGCCGGCCTTTATCCAAGTAAGCCTACCTGTAAAGTAGCCTTACGTATTACGGGTGGCAACTAGTCTTTTCACTACAGCAAACGTTACGCCGACGATGCATTTGATATACTATTCGTCTATACTGCAAAAGGTGAGTCGTACCAGATAGCATGGAAAGCGGTGAGCGCACGTAATGAGTTGAGTATAGAAACGGCGAAGTACAAACAGTACCTCGTTAGCAAGACATAGAGTATGCAGGGTTAGTGAAGTGGTCAAACACGGTTGACTGTAAATCAACTCTCTCCGAGTTCGTAGGTTCGAATCCTACACCCTGCACCAAGCGCCGCGATAGCTCAGTGGTAGAGCACTTCCATGGTAAGGAAGGGGTCCTGAGTTCAAGTCTCAGTCGTGGCTCCACAGAACACCGAACCTAGCCGGAAATGGCTAGGTTTTTTGTTTACAGAAAGGCGTATACTAGGAATATGGCACAAACAGAACCCAAGCGGTTGTACCGCTCTAAGACGAACAAGATGATAGCCGGTGTTTGCGGCGGCTTTGCAGACTATTTCAACATAGACCCGGTGGTCGTACGCCTCATAGCGGTCGCAGCCTTGCTGTTCGGTTTCTTTCCTGCATTTCTGGCATACATTATCTGTTGGGCGGTCGTTCCAGAAAAACCTGTTGACAAAGCATAAGCAGCTTGATACTATCTGAGTAGTAAGAGTACGGAAAAAACGAACACTTACAAAAAGTAGATGAACGTGAAAAAATAAGCGAACATCTATGCATCTCATCTCTTCTTGCAAGAAGTACAAATCTACCGACCTGATCAGTCGGTATTTTTGTTTTTGTGTGCCAAAACAGTTTACAAAGCGCCCTACATCTGTTAAACTACTTGAGATATGACAAAGAAAAGTGAGAAGCGCAAACTAGTCGGGCTCGTCAGCGAAGAGTCTGGTGAGCGTATTTACTACACCAGCAAGAACACGCAGAACACAACTGAAAAGTTGAGTTTGAAAAAGTACAGTCCCAAGCTGCGCAAGCACGTACTGTTCGTAGAGACCAAGAAGAACCTCGGTCGCAACGAAGTCAAGCCTAGAAAACACTAAAGTGTTTTCTGCATGTAGCAAGTGGTAGCTAGGCTTCAGAAAAACCTGAAGCCTTTTTGCTTTCCTAAATCTAAAAACTAGCTAACCTCAACTCAGTGTAAGCAGTAGCCGCCCCGATTCTCCTTCAAATATGAACGGCAGTGAACGAGGGCGTAAGCCCGAGCTTTAGGGGATGGGAGATTCTTTTCGAATTCACTTCGAAAAGAATTGGGAAGGTGAAGCGAGCCAGTGGCTCGCTGCAAGGCGACCTGCCGGGCAAGCTGTGCTTGCCAACGCGCAGTCGCGGGGCCGCAGGATGTGGCAAGCCCTTCCCTGAAACTATTGACGCTACTGTTCGATGTGCAGGTCAAGCAGCGTATTGATAAGCTCCGCATGACTCCACACAAGCGGCGCCACAGACAGCGGCGCGCCGGTGCCGGGGTCTACCTGCTCGCTCAGGACACCACTTGGCAAGGCATGTGCGATAGTCCAGTCTATAAGCTGTTTGCCGCGTTCTCTGTTGCCGTGCTGTATATAGTACTGCGCAATCCACAGCGTCGTTACGAACCACGGGTTGCCCGTGTAGGTGGATTGGCCGGCAAAATACGTATCGTGCTCGTAGCGCGGCGAACCGCCAGACGGCGACTGTTCCAGCAGTGCCGACTCTATAGCGGCCACTGTGCTCAACAGTTGCTCCTTGCCGAACTCCTTGGGCCCGAACGTAGAGACGGCGAACAGGCTGGAAACATCCAGTGTATTGTCGAACTGGAGCGAGCCGTCATCTTGCAGCAAGAAACCCTTGCGGAGCATGCCGCGGCCGGGGTCGAACAGTATTTGGACACTCTTGGCGATTTCGCCGGCAGCCGCGCGCCAGGCCACCGCGTCGTCGGGGTATTCGAACAGGTCGGCGAACTGCGCAGCCGTCAGGAGCGCCTGGTAGGTCACGGAAACCGTGTAGGTGTGCGTCGCGAATTTTTCTTCCCAGAGGTCGTAGCTGGCATGAGGCAGGCCAGTTTGCTCATCGCGGTACGCAGCCAAGAAGTTCGCCGCCGGTTGCACCAGCGTCACGTACAGACTGCTCACGTAGTCCTTGTCTTTGCTTTCCTCGAAATACTCGCCGAGCATGTAGAGCACAATGGCCGTTTCGTCTTCTTGTATCGCCAGTTCCGCATGCTTGCCGTGCACCAGCGGATGCCAGGTGCTGCCGATGGCGCGGTCGGGCTGGTATTTGTGCAGCAAGTAGCCGTCGGGGTGGAGTATGTCGCGGCAAAACTCGAAGAACTTCTTTGGCTCCTCGGTGTAGCCCAGCCGTATGAGCGGCCACATGGCGTATGCGCCGTCGCGCGGCCAGACATAGCTGTAGTAGTCGCGGCCGTAGTTATAAATAGACGAGTCACAGCTGGCGATGATGCCGCCGCGCTTATCGGTATGCGCCTTTATGACCATCAACGATTTCTTTATCATGGCCCGTTCGCCTTCGTTCATACCGCCCATTTCGTCCCGGGCGATGTCGAGCCATTCGTACCAGTGCTTGCGCGTTTTGTCGAGCCGGTCCTGCAGTCCGTCGGTCAGGAGCTTACGATGGACCTTTTCGGCCGAAAATTGGGAATCGGCCGCTATAATCCAGTAGTCGGCTGTCTGCCCTTCGTTGCCGCCCAGCTCCAGTGTCAGCCGCAAAACCGAATCGACACCGCCGTGCTCTACCGGATTGCCGCTCAGCTCGCCGTCTTCGGCATCGCGCCAGGTGCCTTCCTTGCCCTCTATGCCATAGTTACCGACACAGTACTGGTCGAACAGGGCGTTATGATTACCCGCCTGGCCGAAAATAAGCAACGCGCAGCGACCCTTGTAATCCAACAGGTAGTTCGCTTCCGGCACAAACAGGGCGGTATCGCCCCGGCCGCCACGCGAAATCTGGAAAACCTGGTGGAAAAACAGCCGGACGGTGCGTTCGTGGTCCGCCAGGTTCTGCACGGTTACGCGACGGCAAAAGACGTTCAGCGTGTGGTCGACGAAGTCAGTAAAGTGCAGCCGCAGTTGCAAGTCGTCGTGCTGCATAGTAACGTTGCTGACCAGCGCGTCCTGTTCGAACTCCACGGACACGCCCCACGTCCCATCGTCGACCCACGAGAACCTGCCGTCGACATGCACGCCTATTTTGTGGTCGGTGCTGCGGGCGGTCGTCAGGTTATCGAGCCCGACATACGGGTAGTAGAAATCATGCACCAAGCCCTGTTCGTTCAGGCCCACTGTCAGGCTGCCGTTGCCCAAGATGACTGGTCTACCCATGTGAAATCTCCGATTTCACAGTATACCGTATAAAGTATTTCGTATTTCGTGGTGCTTCTTTATACGTTATACGGGATACGTCATACGTCATACGGTTGCTCCTTTTTCGGAGAGGCAGAACTGCAGGTCATGCCAGGCATTCATGAACGCCACAAACGCTTCGTACGGTGTTTCGTACGGACTGAAGTAGGCGTGTATATCGCCGTCGCTCCACCATTTGGTACACATGTAGTAGAAATGGTCGCTGGTGGTCAGGCGCCGCCAATCTTCTATCAGCGCGAGGTCGCCGGAACCTTTGACGGCATCTTCCAGCTCATACAGGGCGTGTATGGAAGAGTCTTGCATACTGTTACCTAGCCACGCAGACAGGTCACGTTCGGTGTCGGCCCAGGTGACCGTGTATGGCGTATCGACGGTATCGACAGGTTCGAACGCATCGGCAGCTTCGCTGACCGTCATGAATGTATGGTCATGGCCCTTGAGCCATTCACCGGGCAGGTGCCGGAGGAAGTCGAAAATACCGGATTCGTCCCACTGATGCTCGCCAAAGGTTTCATAGTCCATGAACAGGTTGAAATTCGTCGCATCGCCCGTCTCGCTGAGCCAGTGAGTGTATTTGTCGGCAGTCAGCGGCCACTCGCTCCAAGCGTGGTTGCCGAAGCGGAAGGCAATGTCGTCACTGAGCTTGTAGTTCTTCATGAGCAAGCGGATGTTATCGGTATAGCTAGGACGGTAGACATAGTTCGGGCTGCGCCATTTGAGTATCGGGTCCCAACCCTCGCTCAAGATAACTTTGTAGCCGGCTTTGTCGGCCCAGTACGCGACGTCGTTGTTATATGATAGCTCGGTGTTGCGGAAGGCAGTCGGCGTGACACCAAAGAGCTGCTGGACCTTTTCGCGGTGCATCTGCACTTGGGCTTCGAACTCTTGGCGAGAGTAAAAGAATGCCAGGCTGTGGTGATACGTTTCCGCGACAATTTCGACCCGGCCGGTAGCGACCAGTTCCTGGAACGATTTGAGCGCTTCGGGAGACCATTGCTCCAGCTGGTCGAGAATGGTGCCGGTTATGGACATGCTGAGTTTGAATTCAGGATGTTTGTGCAACAGCTCTAGCAGCACTTTGTTGGTCGGCAAGTACGACTTTTCGGCCACTTTGTGGATGATGCGTTCGTTGCTAGTGCGGTCTTCGTAGGGTGCGTCGAAGTAGTCGTGCCGATGGCCGGCGTCGAGAATGGTGTAGTTGCGCACACGGTATGGCTGGTGCACGTGCAAGTAAAGAACAATGGCTTTCTTGCTCATGCTGTGACTCCCGCGGCGTACTTCTGATACAAGTTGGTAACTTTCTGTGCAGACTGGCCCCAATGCATACCTTGCAGCTCACGGAACGCGTTGTGCTGCAATGTTTCGGGCAACGAAGGGTTCTGGATGACAGAGGTGATTTCGTCGGCCATCTTTTCGATGTCCCAGAAATCAACCTTCAGCGCGTTCTGCAGGACTTCGCTGACACCAGACTGTTTACTTATGAGCGCCGGCGTGCCGAATCCGATACTCTCTAGAGGCGTGAGACCGAAGGGCTCCGACACCGAAGGCATAACGAATAAATCGGCGAGCGCGAACGAGTCGCGCCAGGCTTGGCCACGCTGGAAGCCGGTGAATAGAACGTTCTTACCCAGGCCCAGGTCAGCCGAAAGCTGTATAAGTTCGTGGAACATGTCGCCGCCGCCGACAATCAGGAACAGCGTCTTCGGCTCGTGGTCGACGACTATGCGGGCAGCGCGAAGCAAGTTCGGCAGGCCCTTTTGTACGGTCAAGCGACCGACGTTCGTCACTACCTTGTAGCCACGGCCACGCATAGCCGCAATGTATGGGTACATCGTGTTATCGCGGTGCTGCACTTCGGGCAGGTCGTTCAAATGGTTGTGTATGACGTGTATCTTGTCGGCCGGGATGCCGTAATCGGCTACGATGGCGTCTTTCGTCAGTTGGCTGACGGCACAGATAGCGTCAGCCATCATCATGACTGTTTCTTCTATGTCACGGACGAGCGGGTTGCCAGGCGTGCCGCCCGCACGGTCGCGCTCTATGGAATGCACGTGCAAAATGAGGGGGGCGCCAGTAGCCATCTTGGCTCGCAGACCAGCGCGGAAGGTCAGCCAGTCGTGGGCGTGGATAATGTCAAATTCTGTTTCGGGCGCCAGTTTGGCTACCGCATGCTCGTACGCCTTCACTTGGCCATAGATATCCAAACGCTCCTCACGACCATCGGGGTGGATATACAAACGGCTGTCATATGCACCACCGCTCTCCAGTACCACCTGCGCGCCTTGCTGGTGCGCCGGTGTAATCTTCATAAAGTCGATGTCGTGCTTTTCGTGGTAGGGCACCACGAATTCAATGTCTACGCCTTGACGTGCAAGCGCCTTGCACAGTCCATAGCACGCGACACCCAACCCACCGCTGTTATGCGGCGGTAGTTCCCACCCGAGCATCAGTATTTTCATCCTGCCTTTTGTCTCTGCTTACGGTTTGATTTCAGTATAGCGTGCCGAAAGAGTAAGCACAACTATTTTATTGAGGAAGGGCTCGCCCTTCCCACTTTCTTTTGAAGTAAATTCAAAAGAAAGCTCCCTTCCCCTGAAGCGCGGGCTTACGCCCGCGTGCGCTTCACGCAGCCGGGTTAGATTATAAGGGTGCGGGGCCGTCGCTTCCTTTAGCATAAGACAGCAAACTGTCGTCATTCTCAGACCACTTTTGAAGCACTGGAGCGATGATGTGCCACGAAGCTAACACCTCCGCGCTACTCGCGAACAAAGTTTGGTCGCCACGTATGGCATCCACGATGACCCGTTCGTACGCCCCCGGCTGCCGCTCATCGAATGAGTCGACGTAGTCAAAGTCCATGTCGACAGTCTCGGTGGTGTTATCTATGCCGGGGCGCTTGGCCTGGAGCTGGAGCGTAATACCTTCGGCCGGTTGTATACGGAACAGGAGCTTATTCCGCAAATCATCTTCGGTCGGTTTGAAACAGACGGTAATCTCGGTACGCTTGGCCTGGAGCGCTTTGCCAGTTTCGAGCGTCACCGGTACGCCCGCCCATTTGCCGCCGATATTTAACCGTAAACGTGCAAAGGTTTCCACAAGTGATTCTGGGTGCTCGACTTCGGCGCGGTAACCTTCGTACTGCCCGCGGACCGCTTGGGCTGGGTCGGCCGGTTCTACCAGCTCGAGCAGCTCCAGCTTGGCGGCGTGTATGCTGTCGCTATCCATTGACGCCGGCTTTTGCATGGTGGTTATGGCCAGCAGCTGCATGAGGTGGCTCTGTATGAGGTCACGAAGCGCCCCGGTCTGTTCGTAGAAGTTAGCACGGCCTTCTATGTCCAGCTGCTCGCGGGCCGCGATTTCAATACTTTCGATGTGCTGGTTGTCCCACACGGCGTCGAATAACGGGTTTTTGAACCGGAAGGTCAGGATATTTTGCGCCGTCTCCTTTGCCAAGTAGTGGTCTATGCGGTAAGCTTGGGCTTCGCTAAAGTGTTCTTTGACGGCGTTTATAAGCTCTTCGGCCGATGCCAGGTCATAGCCGAACGGCTTTTCTATGAGCAACCGGGGTAACGGCGCGCCTTCGTGCGACGGTTCGTTGTGGCCGGTCTGGCCGAGCAGATGGACGACGCCGGTGAACGACTGGGCTGGAATAGACAGATAGTACAGCTGGTTCACATCACCGCCGAACTCACGCTCAACTTCGTGGAGGCGTTCGAGCAGGGCAGCGTAGTCGGCGGCGTTATCGAGATTCATCTGGCGCATTTCTGTTGCTGCAAGCAAGCGTTGCTTGACGGTTTCGTCAAACCCCTCGGACTTTACGAAGTCCTGCAGCTGGCCATACACTGCATCTCTGGCAATGTCCCGGCGGCTAACCCCGACTATCCGAAATTGCTCCGGTAGCACATGGACGGCGGCAAGTTCATAGAGCGCCGGCAAAATGTAGCGTTGGGCAAGGTCACCGGTGATACCGAAAATAGTCAGGACGAGCGGCCGCGTCAGTTGCTCCATTATTTCTGAGCGCCTTCGCCGTTCAGGTTGTGACCGCCGAATTTGTTACGTTGGGCAGCGACCACCTTAGTTGCGAAGTTGGTTTCGCCCTTGTGACTTGCGACACGGACATCGAACGCCGCCTGGATGGAGGGCAGGGTAATGCCGAGGTCTTTGGCGGCTTCGAGCGTCCAACGGGCCTCGCCGCTTTCGGCCACGTAGCCGGAAATGCCTTCCAGCTCGGGGTTCTCGGCCAATGCATCGCGGCTCAGTTCTGTTAGCCAGCTGGTGATGACGCTGTGGTGTTGCCAGAGGTCGGCCGCCTGTGCCAAATCCAGGCTTTGGTATGGGCCGTCGTGCAGCATACGGAAGCCTTCGCCGAGCGACTGCATCATGCCGTATTCGATGGCGTTGTGCACCATCTTGACATAGTGACCGGCGCCGCTTGGGCCGAAGTGGTAGTACATGCCGCCAGGCTGAACGAGCGTCTTTAGGGCTGGTTCGAGCGCCGCAAACGCCTCTTTACTATCACCCCCGCACATAATGGGGAAGCCGTTTTGGTAGCCCCATACACCCCCGGAAACACCGGCATCGAGCAGCTGCATGCCGGCAGCAGAAACTTTTTCGTTCAGTTTTTTAGTGCTGCGGAAGTCGGAGTTCCCCCCATCGATGATGATTGAGCCTTTCGGCAACAGCGTAAGCCACTCGTCTACTTGCGCGTCGACGATTTCGGCAGGGAGCATTATCCACAGTACAACCTGGTCGCCGCCGAACGCGTCCAGCACGTCTTGCTTTTCGTATGCCTTGACCGCGCCATAGCTCACGGCCTCGTCGATGGGCTCATGGCTGCGATTATGCGCGATAACTGTATGCTCGCCGCTCTCGGCCAATTTGCGGGCAATCTGCATGCCCATGCGACCCAACCCCTGAATGGCTATTTTCATGGCTTGCTCCCTTCAGTCGCAGAAATGTGAAATGTGAAATGTGAAATGTGAGTTACTGCAGTCCATTCATATTTCATATCTCCTATTTCACTTTTCATTTTTGTTCTCCAACTGGTCGTTATAGGCGGAGGCTTCGGGGATGTCGTAGAGCAACTTGGAAGGAAGCTGTAGCAAATCTTCTTTGTTGGCTCGGAGCCGTTCGAGCGGCTCTTTTTTGGTTTCGCCGTACGCCAGCACGAACGCAGCCGTGGTTTTGACAAGCTGTCCGGGAGTTAGTGTCAGACGTATGAACGGCGGGGAATCGTACCCGACCACGGTAGTGACTGCTTCCGTGACTGCCGGGCTGCCAGGCAGTACGCCGGCCGTGTGGCCATCGGTGCCGAGCCCAAAGAGCCCGACGACAACCTGTGCGGAAGCAAATGCCGCTTCTACCAAACCGCCGTAGTAGTCGACTGTCTCGGGCAAGGGCAGGTTACGCTCCAGCACGTCCATCCAGAGTGCCTTGCCCGGGTTGAACCCAGCGTCTTGCAGCTGCTTATAGTTACTGTCGGCATGACCGGGTGGCCCATACCGCTCGTCCATCGGCAAAATGAGCAGGCTTCCCAAGCTGTCTGGTGCCGCCTCGCGCACCTGCTTCATAACTTCGACCTCGGTCGGTATGTTCGAGCCTCCGCACACCAGCCAAATGGTCGGTTTTGTCGCTTCGACAGCGGCGATAAGTTGTGTGGCGACCGCCTTCGCGGCAGCCTCCGGCCCCTCCATGATGAACTTCATATGCTTAAGTATACCTCGAGCTCGACAGACATGTCGAGCTCTATCTAATAGGGGTTCACTAAACTAAAACGGAACATCCCGTAAACTTGGAGATGTAAAGCTACCAAGTAAAGAGGAGATGTTCCAATGTCAAAACTACCAGATATTCCTGGGAATAAAAAGTGCTGGCTG
>JBDHUJ010000041.1:0-10701 GCA_039809105.1 Saccharimonadales bacterium (SeqCode) | reverse complement strand
ATTACGCCGACACCAACCATGCCGAGAACATGTGGAGCGTCGGGAAACGGCACATGCGCAAGCTCTACGGCGGACGGCTGCTGACCCGCCGGCTGGAGGATTTCTGCCGGGAATGGATGGCCCGGGCCAACAACCCGGAGCTGTTTGCGAGTCCTACCGAATACCTGCGGTTTACGCTTGTTCCGTGTTAGTTGACTGAACCTGCGGCAGGGCTCGCAGGAGTGGCAGCTGTGGTGGGGCTTGGGGTGGTGGCATCGGTCGGCATGGTGCCTAGCGACGACTGGTTGCTGCTGGCCTCTTGGTTCAGCAGCTCTTCGGCTTTCTGGTTGGTCAGGCGCGGCAGGTTTATGTAGAACGTACTGCCTTCGCCCATCTTACTTTCGACCCATATGCGGCCTTTGTAGAGCTCGATAATCTTGCGGCAGATAAACAGGCCCAGGCCCGTACCGCCGATGGTGCGGGTGGCGCTGTTGTCGACCCGGTAGAATTTTTGGAATAGATGGGAAATGTCTTCGGCCGGGATGCCGTGGCCGGTGTCGCGGATGTACAGCTGGACGATACTGTCGTTGCCGGTCAGGCCGAGGGTTATTTTGCCTTCGTCGGTGTATTTGCAGGCGTTGTCGAACAAGTTGGTTATGACTTCGCGCAGGCGGTCGGGGTCGGCTACCGCGTAGTACAACGGCCGGACAGTGTGCTCGCCACCGGTTTTGGCCGGTGAACTGGCGTCTATGACGGTGTTGTTGCCGATGATGTATTCGGTGAACAGGCTTTTTTTCTGGGCGGCGAAACGCAAATCTTCGGCAAGCTCCTCGAGGAATTTGCCGACTTCGACGACACGCGGGTGGTTGGTGAGCCGGCCGTCTTCGGCCTTGGCGCTGGTGAGCAAGTCCTGGAACAGCTGACCGAGGTGCTGGGTGCTGGCGTGGGCTTTTTCGAGGTATTCGCGGGCGCGGCTGTCGATGTTGGCGACGCGTTCGTTCAGCGCCAGGCTGAGGTAGCCTTCGATGGCGGCGACCGGTGTGCGCATTTCGTGGCTGGCGGTACTGATGAACTCTGCCCGTTGCGTCTCTTCTGCCCGCTCCTGCGAAACGTCGCGGAAAATGCCTATCAGGCCGGTGGTCTTTTCGGCGTCGCGGAGCAGTGACACGCTGAAGCTTGCCGCGACACCGGTTTTGGATTTGGACATGACGATAGACTTGTCGTCGTGGACGGTCTGGCCGGTGCCCAGCGCTTTGCCGAAGGGCGATTCACCTTCTGCGAGCGCTTCGTTTTTGGCGTTTACGAACTTGAATATAGACCGCCAATCGAGTCCTTCTGCTTCTTCGCGCTTCCAGCCAGTTATGTTGCTAGCGCCGGGGTTGAACAGGCGTATGACCTGCTGGTCGTCTATGAGGACCACGCCATCTTCTATGGAATTGAGTATGATGTCCGACTTAGCCTTTTCGATGTTCAGGTTGCTGGCTAGTGCGCTGGAGGTGGCGCTGCCCTTCTTTTTGCCGCGCTTGAGCGCTACGCCCCACAGCGCTGCTCCGACTACGAGCGCCGCGACAATCCCACCACCGACTAATTCTATGTTTTGCATATTTATTCTTATTACGCTTAATTATCTATTCTTAGGCGCAAATATGCAACTATAGTTTCGGAGGAGAACCTGACCTTGTTGGGATTTGTTATACCTCTGGGTCGACGGGAGACATACTTTTGACGTAGCCGCCGGAAAATCGGACGGTATTGTCTATAGCCGTCTGGATGAAACGTAAGTGAGGCGGTACGAAGCGCAGTATGGGCCATTCGAACCCTTGCTCATGCAGCTGTTGGGCACTGACGGCGAATATCATTGCTCTAGTAATGAAGTCTTGCGGTGTAATACCGAGAAGTTCGGCGTGCTTACGTATGAGGGTGGCATCCTCACCACCATAAGAGACCGATACGTCGGCGGAATCCGGCTGCCCGGTAAGTATAGCCTTGACTGTTTCGGGTGAAAGTGGTTCACGTTGAGCGCGTCGCAGACGGTATTGTTCGAAGTCGGCAGGTGCAGCATGTTCGGGAGTACTCATATGCCATATATACGCCACTATCTAGTGCATTGCAAGTACTTTTGCGGTCGCTAATCGTCGGATTTTTTGGTGTTTTTGAGCTGGACGGAGATGCCGACGAGGGCGATGATGAGGGCCGCCAGGAAGCCCCATTCGGAATTCTGAAGCGCGACGTACGGGTTGCCGGTAAGGATGTCTTCGGCGCTGGTGCCACTGTGGGTGAGCATGCTGATGCCGGTTATGAGCGCTGTGGCTCCCTGGAGCGAGCTCATGACGATGAAGAGTTTGGTGACGACATCGTATTTATGCATCAGTAAGTACGCCAGCACACCGGCCAGCGCTGCGAAAATAAATCCGGCCACTGCTCCGGTGCCGAGCGCCAGGCACACGCCGTAGGCGAAGTTGAAGGCAAAGAGCGCCACGGCTACCTTGACCAACACCTTGTAAAACCCGTAGAACAGAATGGCGCCCAAAACTGCGCCGGCGATGATAACCAGTGCCTCTACCCCGCCCGACCAACGGAAATGTTCCGCCAGCCAACCGGTGAGCCACAGGCCCAGCAACGCGCCGTAGAGCGTCAGCGCCAGCTTCATCAGCCGCGCCCCGAAAAACAACAGCACCACCCCGAGAACTACATATGCAACTCCGATTCCCATGCTCTTACTATACGCCCTGCATGCTTAAAATGTACTCAGGCGTGGTATGGCCTAGTTAGCTTGTTTCGTTAACGGATTGCCGTTTGGCCGACAAGCTGTACAAGATGCGTGACCGACTGTTCTTCGTAGTAATTAAGCGGCGGCTCAATGCTGCCAGCTTTGTTAAGTTCGAGGATTTGAGAGCCGATTGCGGCTAGTTCTTGTGCTTGGCGTCCTGAAACACGAAATTCCTGCTGGGGGAATCCGGCAATCATTGTTATCCGCTCAAGTGTGGAGTCGTCATAACCTTCTGGGAGCGTTAGTCCAGCTTCTTCTACGACACGATTTTGGGCAATAGAAGCAATCTTGTAGGCCGGATTTGACGTGAAGTAGTTGTCCGTGTATGCGATATAATCCGGCCCGTTCTGGCGAAAGGATTGGATGACTTGAGGGTCTATACGATTCATAATTTAATTATACCACTTAAAATAAATTTTGTCCACTATTTTGTTAATCGAAGGTAGATAGTAGTGATGCTAATACCTAGTCGATAAGACCGGCGGCTTTGAGGCGGGGTATGACTTCGTGGGCGAATATCGAACCGAGATTCAGGTCGGTCTCGGATGTTACCCACGCGATTTCTTCGACCTCATTGTCTGCAGTCGGTTCGCCTTGCCAGCGGCTGACGGTAAAAACTACCATTTCCAGGGTTTTGCTCTCCTGCCCGGCTGCGGCTGCCCGGAATGTGCCAAACTTTCCCAGGTCTTCTTCGCGTACTTCAATCTGGAACTCTTCCTTTAACTCACGTACGAGTGCTTGCTCGGCCGTTTCGCCAGTTTCTATAGAGCCGCCTGGTGCTATGAAGAACTCTTTTCCCTTTGAACGCTCAACCAACAGCTTCCTGTCTCTGATGAGTATCCCTGCTGCTTTATGGATGTCCGCTATTCCGCTCATGTAGAAGATTATAAACCAATTGTTATTTACTGAGGGAGCCGATGAAGGTGGCGATGTGGGGGGCGAGAGTCTGGTGGGCCAGGCTGTTGGGGTGGTTGTCCCATGGCGCCGGGCGGCGGTAGGCGCGCTTGAGCATGCCAGTGTGGCGGCCGGCCGGTTCCGAGAGGGCGTGGTGGAAGTCGAAAACGTGCACCAGGTCGTCACTCGAACCGACCAGCCATGCGGCTAGCTGGTTGGCTAGCGCGGCTTCACGGGTATTGGTAAACAGGGGTCGGAGCGGCGGCGTGGTGAGGATGATGAGCGTCTTCTGACGGGTCCTGAACGCGCCGAGAATCGACGTGTAGTAGGTTTGTGCGGTTTCAAGCGCGTGGGCGTCCTGAATGTGGCTGTTTGGGTAGCACGATTTGAACATGACGGCGTCGTAGCCGTTCAACAGTTCGGGCCAGTCGGCAAAGAAGGCGGCGAGACTCTCGGGGTTGGTGTTGTTGCCGGGGATGATCAGGCCACGGGCGGCCGTGCCGTCGTCGTACGTTAGTATGCCGGTGTTGTTATCGTAGTCGTCCAGCTGGATGTGCCACGAGTTCAGTAGCTGGCGCAGATTGCCCTCTTCGAGCAGGTTGCGACCGACGGAACGGTGGATGAACAGCATTCGCATGAGTTTATCATAGCAGGCCCGGAGTCTAACGCAGTGCAGTTCGTCGTAGCATGTGATGTAAGTAACAAAAATCTTAGTTTGTGGCTAGTGGTCCTGGGGTCGAACGCTTCGGTGGTATAACTATTCGCTTCGCTACTAGTTCTACCATTGGCTAAAGCTTGTCAGACTAATCGGTTATGAGTTTGAATCCCGGCGGGAGTCGCCTTGTCGCCGAGGACACGAATGTCCTGGCTAGACAACCCCTTCGCTCACGCTCCGGGGCTTCGGGTGCCGGGGAGTGCCACTGGCACTCCCGTTCGACTCCCTCGCGGAGTCAGCCAAGAAAAAAGCCCCAGCCGCTGGCTGAGACTCTTTTCTTGGTGACCCATACCAGTGAGAGTTTACACCTGATTGTGCAAGAAGGTAAACGCTGGCGAGTGATATTAGACCCGATGTACAGAGAGTATAAGTTACAGATACAGAGTCGTGATTAGTATAATCCCAGCCTGAATGTACACCTAGTAGTAGTGGTATAAGTAAGTGTCTAAGTCTTTAGATGTTTGTTTGTGTTTCTATATTTTATTACATACGTGGGGTACGGGAGGGGCTGACAGGGCTATATAGCTAAGTCCTGTTAATCAGGGGTACTACTTTAGGCTACATTTACGCCGAAGTCGAAAAACAAAAAATCCATACCTTTAGCTCATCTTATTGAAACGCCAGATGTCTTCGTATTCATGTCGCTCTAGCTTAATAGCTAACCCACGGGTATCAGGTGGTTCGCTTATAAAACTAACGTGTGCCATTTTCAGTGATGGCAATCCATAAACCACCATGTAAGTATCAGTGAACTGTCCAGAAAACTTATTTATCTCGTTGTAGATTACCTCGCGGTCAACGTTGACCTTATCGCCAAAAACGTTAACAACAAGTATGCAGTTCTCATGATATTTATGCCGTTCATCGCACTTCATTTTTACAGCTTCGATAACATCTTGGCTAGTTATCCATTTTTCGGGGTAGTAACCCTGTGTCATTACCTGTTGAGCCAATATCTTTTGATTAGTTTGGTCGTGATAAACTCCTCCATCCGAAAGCTGGTTTTCGATTTGTTTTTTCCCAGCATCCTCAATACCCACAACTGCCTGATAGGTATTACCACTTCTAGCCTCCTCGCTCATCCAGTTGTAATAGGTTGCGACACAGCCTATACCAAGCAGTTCGCCTGCATTGATATCAATTGTTTTTCCACTCGCAAAATCTTTAGGAGTATCAACCGACTCTAAATTGCTAACCGCATGGTTATTTAAGAGCAGCTTTACTTTTTCTTGTGTAGTCTGCTTATTATCGAATAGCTTTAGAGCTATCTTGACTGCATTGTTTGGGTGTAACCCAATATTCTTATGGGGCTTCATTTTTTATTAATTCTATACCGAAATTACTTGCTGATTTTTTGCTATATCACTCTCTGCCTCTATGCCAGCAAACTTAAGGGCTGGCAGTAGATTGTCATTTGAGTAGCTCCAGTTTGCAAGGTCTGCAGATGCCTGTTTCCATATATTTGAACGGAACTCATCTATTGTTTTCTCGCCCGTTACTTTCATCATTGCATTCACGAATGATACTTTCTTAAACTCTGCAAAGAACTCGGGCACGTATTTAGTCCAAGAGCTGCCCAGCAGTAAGCCCACTGTCCAAGGAAAGCTATTGACAAGGAAATATCGCAGCATGTTTCCGTCTAGATAGGTCTGGAGAGTATCTCTGTTATCAACAAAACGTTCTTCTATTAGAGGGGTCATGGGTATCGTATAATTTACGTTCTTTAGCTCCTTGTAATAATTGAGCAGATTCTGAGGATACCCATATAGTCTGTCTAGTGTTCTGGTTTCCTCATACATGTCAGCGCGATTTATCTTCGTGGAGGCGATTTCTTGCATAAGTCCCCAAAGTTTTTCGTGAGCAATACTTCCAAGTAGCAATGAGACTATTTCGTTAACAACAAGTATGTAGTAATCCTTTGATACTTCAGCTAAGCGTCCGCCGTCTTCTGGCATGACATCGTAATATTGCGAGACAACCTGAATTGATTTATAAGCCTGTAGTAGCACATCTTCTTTTTTGTGCTCTGCTGCCGTCTCAAATACTTCATGTAGCTCAAGTGCAATATGTTTCGTCTTCTCGTATGACTCAAAGACCTCTGAAGCGTAATGCTGGAGATTGCCATCTTTATACCTGCCTGGGGATAAGCCTAGATACTGACTATATGCATCATCAAAATACCTCTTTGCGAGAGTTCTAGTCGGCTTACCGTTGTCTATAGCAGTAAGTAGTTTTTCCTTCTCCGAAGTCACTAGTGATTCTTTGTTTTGCACAGCCAATGCCTGTAGATGAATATTAATAGCAGATTCTAATGAAGCCTGAAGCTTTGTTGCTTTGGGGTCGGCTGACGGAGAGAATTGAATGACTCTGTGATGTGAAATATCAAAGGGTAGGTTCTTTACATCGCTTAGGTCTGCGTTCGCTACCATTATGACCCTAGACTCACTATGTTTGCCAATAGCATAGCCAAGTTCAAACATTACGTTCTGATTGACGATTGCCCGACCAGAAGTTGCAGTATCGACAAGTGATACATCGGCAAGAAATATTCCGCACTCATCAATCTTCTTTTTGATGGTGTCTACAATATGAACCGCTCCTGCTACATCCTGTGTGTCTTTATCTATGCGAGGTGCTGATTCGATACTGGGGTCATCAGCGATACTCTCTACTGCCTTTTTGAGGGCTTTCTCAACATAGCTTCGAGTCTTAGAGTTGTCGGATTGCCATGAATAAAATATTGTCTCTTCCGTCATATTATTGTAATTATAGCGTTTTTACAGCTGTTAAACTATACGCGTGTACGTGAATAAGCCGTCGTCATATACCATAACAATACCATAAGCAAAAAACGAAAAATCTATGCTGATTAACTCTGTAAAAACGCCCGAAAACTAGCAGTTTTGGTTATCTCCATATATACCGTATACGCTATCTATACTATGCGTAGAGATGAGGTGAATTGTTCTTAATAGACTTTGCTAATTCAGTGAAGTGAATGCTGTCATTCAGTGTAATAAGTCCAATCTCTTCACCATCTTTTAGCTTGATTGATAGAACAGTTTGTTTGTCTCCGACCCAAACATCTCTAATATCTTCTATGTTTGCGAGCATGACTGTCTGATGCATGTCTTCATTCATTTTGTAGTCTAGGAACGTGAAGGCTACATTTCTACCAGTGAATGAGACAACACCCATGAAGCTATCTTTACTTTCAGGGACATCAACACCACGTAGCTTTAATAGCCGTCTAGTAATACTAGGCACTTTTGCTAGCAGTGCAATCACTGGTTGATTACCAGCTTTTTCAATACGCTCCTTAATACTGTTCAATTCTTCGAGCGATTCTTTGCTTAGTTTGCCTGACTTTTTGTCTGGTTGAGTATGAGTAGCTTCACTTTGTTTCGGAGTTGCTTGAGGCTTTACGTGCTTGTCTGGTGCTTTGAGCTTTGCTTGCAGTGTCTCCAGTGCATTTAATCGAACTATAGCGTCTGGGTTACCCTTTTGAGCAGCAGGAGCAATAGAGGTTTCTGGGTTTAATCGGGGGGTCGGCAAACCTAGCAACCAACCTAGCAGGAATACAGCACCCCAATATGCACCAGTAACAACTAACACTATGGCTAATATGACTGATATGAATTGTAGGGCTGATAGTGAACCTGCCATTTTCCTAGCAGCAAATGGAAACCTGAAAAATGCATGATGTTCTTTCCATGCTTGAGATTCTGCATCCGTAAGATGTAAGCCTTGTTTTAGCTTAGGTGCTTTTGAGTAGGCAATAAAAAATGCATAGGCTATGTAGAGTCCAGGGAATACAGCAAGCAACCATACAAGTTGATGATTAAAGACTACGATTGCTGCAATGATGATTGTGATAATGCCAACTAACATAGCTTGCTAGTTCCCACACAATACAAATTGTCGGTCACTCGTCTGACAAATGCCCTTACCAATACCACCTAGACCTTCTTTAATCTCACTAGCAGACTCTTTCATCGCTTTGGCTTGAGATTCTGCAATATCTTTTTGTGTCTGGTTGTATTGCATAGAAACAAAAACAGCTGTTCCGCATAGCATTGCCACTATAACTACAGCTGTTATACAAGCCCATAGACCACCAATTTTTAGTTTGATTTCTTTCATTTCTTTTTCCCCGTGATTAATAATATCTCGGGCAAACTAAAAAGCCCGCCACGAGCGATAGCCGAAGCTACCTACTACCGTTTCCAGTAGCAACCACAAGAAGAAGTACTCATGACGAGCTGTTTCTTCTTGTGGACTTAAGACCATGCCAAACATACATCTGGTTTAGGTCTATGGCAATATTATATATCAAAGACGTTGTAAATAGGGTCTTTTTGCCACTGAGTTAACTAATAAGACGGCTTAAAATTGATTTAAAATTAAAAGATGAATATTAGTACGTTTTGCAAATAAATACGCAAAAAATCAATCAAGTCCAGAGGCGTTTCAAGCAATGTTGGGTGTTTTGGGCTATTTGTTGCCTTTAGCTCGGTTGTGAGGCTTACATAACATCTCGCAGTTGGCTATGTCGGTAGCACCACCCTTACTCCACGCAGATACATGGTCGGCATCCATGTCTTCCAGCTTCCAAATCTTGTCAGCATTAGCATCGTGTCCAATAGCACAGTACGAACAGTTGCTTATACCCTTGCTCTCGGCATTGGTTGTTTGTTTAGCGTATACAGATTTCTTAGTAGCATCATCGAAGACGCGTACTTCTAGTAGTTTTGTGTCGGTACTGCCGCCAAGTATGTATTCACAAATACCTTTACGGTTTTTAACGTAACTGTCACCATAAAGTTTACGGTACTGTTCATGGACTGCATCAGGGTCATAGTGTTCCTCATGATATTTTTCGTACAACTCACCCCATTCCAAGCCACGCATTTCACTTTCTACGTCCGTAAATACATTACTAGCCCAGTCAATAACATCAGTGAAGTAATTGCGTAGTTCATCTATGTTGTCAGTGTTGCGGTGAGAACTCATATAGGATTCTACGTTGCCTTTGCTGACCCATTTCAGGGCAGTGGCTAGGAAGTCTTGACGCTTCACATTACCCCCAACATAAGCACTCCACTTTTGTATATTAGCGTTTTGGCTATTACTGAACTCTGCCTTGGCAAGAGTAATGTATTTACCAGAATATACGGCGTTGAAAATCTCTTGCTGATTGAGTGGTATGCCAGCTATGTTTATTGTCTTGAACCAATCTTTAATCTCTGGCTCTTCGCCCTCACAGACGTAGATGAGTAGTTTGGCGTTTAGTATTTTATTCTTAAAAACTTGGTCTAGTCCGTCAAAATGCTGCTCGTGATTATTAACATCCTTTACTGCAAACTTTCCCTTAACAAATCTACCTATGCTAGTTATTCGCTGTTGACCATCCAGCACCTCATATACATCGTCGCCTGTTTTGTTGAAGTACAGCAAACCTATAGGGTAGTCTTTTAGTAAACTTTCAATAACACCTGCCTCTTTACCCGCTTCGGCATAAATAAAGTTACGCTGATACTCTGGCTGAATCGTGAGCCTACCACCTAGGCCGAACAAGCCCTTGCCCTCGTATTCGTTATATTCAAACCCGTCTATAACATGGGCAACGGTTGTTTCTGTCCAGAGTGTAGTCTTCATTTAATTGCCTTTCTATGCTGAATTAGAACTCTACTGTATAGCTGAATATAAAGTTTGTCGTCCACAATATAGTGGGTAGTACCTAGCGGTTCTGGTATTTCCAAGACTGCACCATCGTTTAGCTTTGTAACCTCGCTACGCTTACCGTTTTTATCAACCTGCACCTGCTTACCGTAAATCTTTGTTCGTAATTGTGGGTCAATGGCAGGTTTTGTAATACCGATTATTTGGAACTGTTCCGGGTCGAACTTATCAAGAAAACTTATTGGCACACCCATCACGCCACTGTAATCACTTGGTATAGCGTTAGTAACAGGTACTTCTATAGCGTCATAGTTGTCGTAGCGGTCATAGGCACTTTTGCCTTGCAGTTTCTTATTGAACTTCAAGTTATCTGCTGTAGTCATGAGTTGCATCTCTTGGTGACGCCTGCCGTGGTCAAGATTTGTAAACCAACACGAATTACCCAATCGAGTGTAGTTTCCTTTGTAGCCAAGTCTTTCGGCTTTCTCTTTGTAAGCCTGTGGAACCTCCGTACCTTCAGGCACGGCAAATACCATGTCATTGTCAACCTCTACTTTCAGCGAACACCTTGTCTTTTCTCTGCGGCGGCAGCCGCGTGAGGCTGGCAGCGTAAGCTGCCGGGCTCATCTTGAGCGCGGTGTGGATGCGCTTAGTGTTGTAG
>JBDHUJ010000040.1:0-10877 GCA_039809105.1 Saccharimonadales bacterium (SeqCode) | reverse complement strand
TTGAGCATGAGTGCTGTTTTTTTTCATGAAGCCCTTTTTGTTACGTTATCCCCATAGTATACGGTATACGCGCTGTGCGAGGCGGGGCTTAAGTTAACGGCAGTGGGGCTTGACCCGGGGTGACAATGAGGTTCCGGTAGTCGGGTTAGTTGCTTCCGGGAGTTTTAGTGAGGCGAATCATCACACTGAAACCGTCGGCTTTGGCGGTGGTTTCGTAGCCATTGGCAACCGGCGCAAAGCTGGTCGCGAGGGTTTCGGCTTGAATAGTTTTGCCGTGTTCGCGCAGAGTTTCAAGCACTTCTTCGTCTTCGGCGGCCACTTCCAGTACTATGCGGTCGTCCACGTTCAAGCCAGCGCCCTTACGGGCGGCTTGTATCTGGCGGATGAGTTCGCGCATCAGCCCTTCGCGCTTGAGTTCCGGGGTGATTTCTTTATTTAGATTTACCGTGTCGCCATGGGTAACTTTCTTCACATTTACTTCTTCCGCAATGATTTGTTCGAGCGTTTCGGAAAGCTTTTCGCCGCCGTACGTGAGCTCGCTGAGCGGTTGGCGGACCTTGACCTGCTGTTCGGTTTCACTCTTCTGCATACGCAGGCTCAGGCCTTGCTCAATCACCTGGCGAGTCTGCGCCATAGAGGCCAGTACAGCTTCGTCGATAGCGCCAGCCTTCGGCCAGTCGAGCAAATGCACGCTCTCGCCGCCCGGTACCGTATGGTACTGGGCGCCGCCCGTGAGCTTCTGGTACAGCTCTTCGGCCAGGAATGGCGTAAATGGCGCCAGCAGCATACTCAAACGTACTAGGACGTAGTGGAGCGTCGTGTACGCATCGTTCTTGTCGCTGTCATCACCGCTCTTCCAGAAACGGCGGCGGCTGCGGCGCACATACCAGTTGCTAGCATCGTCTAGGAACGGCAACACTAGCTCGAGCGCACCCGGAATGTCATAGGCATTCATTCGCTCGGTCACATGGGCTTGAAGCTGATGCAGACGCGACACAACCCACACGTCCAAAGGATTCCGGATTTCCGATTCCGGATTTCCGATTTCAGGCATCTGACTTCCGGCATCTGACATCCAATGTTCCTGGCCGTCCCACTCCCACTTATCGACGTCAGCGTACATGGTAAAGAAATCGTACATGTTCCAGACCATCGCCAGCTTGCGCTGCACGTCTTGTACATCCTTATCCTGCAGCGTGAAATCTTCGCCCTTCGCAACCGGGCAAGAAAGCAATAGGAAACGCCACGCATCGACCGAATACGTATCCATGACGATGTTCGGGTCCGTAAAGTTACCGCGCGATTTACTCAGCTTAAAGCCATCATTGCCCATCAGATTGCCGGTTACGACAACGTTCTTGAATGCGTTCTTGCCAAACAGCCCCACATTGACTGCGTGCACATAGTAGAACCAAGCACGTACCTGCCCCACATACTCTACGATGAAGTCGCCCGGGAAATTGGCTTCGAACTTCTCTTTGTTCTCGAACGGATAGTGGAACTGGGCAAACGGCATACTGCCGCTTTCGAACCAGCAGTCCAGCACCTTGTCGATGCGTTTGTAGTGTTTGCCTTCGAAGTCGAATTCGATGTCGTCAACCCATGGGCGGTGGTAATCATCCAATTCCACACCGCTTAACTCTTTGAGCTCGGCATAGCTGCCGACGACCTTCACGTCGCCATCTTCGCTCTTCCAGACCGGCATGGCCGTAGCCCAGAAACGGTCGCGGCTGAGGTTCCAGTCCGGCGCGCTTTCAATAGTCTTTTCGAACCGGCCATGCTTTATGTGCTCCGGGAACCAATTGATATTCTCACTGTTCAGCTCCAGCATTTCAGCCCGTTGACCGTTGATATCCATGAACCAGCTTGGGTGTGCCCGGTACATAATCTTGTTGCCATTTCGAAGATTGTGCGGGTATTCGTGCTGGATGTAATCGATTTTCCAAACCACTCCACGTACCAGCAAATCCTTGGCGATGTTTTTGTTGTTACTCCAAACCTCAAGCCCGGCATATGGCGTGACCGCCTCCCAGTAAACGCCGTAGTCGTCAAGCACGTTCAAGATACGTAGACCGTGCGTTTTTGCCAGCTCGAAGTCTTCCTCGCCATACGCTGGGGCAAGGTGCACGACACCCGTCCCCGAGTCGTCAGAAACGTAGTCGGCTGCGTACACCGTAAAGTCACCACCTGGTCGCGTGAATTCCGTGGCTGCGCTACAGCCCAAAAGAATACTGTCACTGATTTCCTTGCCAAGCAGCGGTTCATAGGTAAGCCCGACCAGTTCGGAACCTTTCAGCTCCTGCTCCACGACATATTCCAGGGGCTGATGTTTTTCGTCGGTCAGAGCCTTCCCGACTAGACTTTTAGCTAGAATGAACCGTTCGGCGCCCAGTTTTACTTTCACATAGCTCATATCGGGGTTGACCGCTAGAGCGATGTTGCCCGGTAGTGTCCAGGGAGTGGTCGTCCACGCCAGAAGGTATGCGTCCTGGTCGCTGAGCTTGAATTTCACGTAAACGCTCGGATCCGTCACTACCTGGTAGGCGCCGGCGTCCATCGTAACCTCGGCCTTAGAAAGCGGCGTCGCCCATTTGGTGTCATACATCAACACCTTGTACCCTTCGTAAATCTTGCCCTTGTCGTACAACTCCTTGAACGCCCACCATACGCTCTCCATGTAGTTTTTGTCCAGCGTTTTGTAAGCACCTTTAAAGTCGACCCAGCGGCCGCTGCGGTCGACGATATCTTCCCATTCGTTCCCGGTCTGAATCATGCTCTCACGTGCAGTGTTAATATACTCTTCCAGGCTGATTTTAGTTCCGATTTCATGCCGGTCAGTAATACCGAGTTTTTTCTCGACAAAATTTTCTGCCGGCAGGCCATGCGTATCCCAACCCCACACACGCTCCACTCGTTTGCCCCGCATAGTCCAATACCGTGGCACCGCGTCCTTTATGAGGCTCGAAAGCAGCGTACCGTGGTGCGGCACGCCGGTGATGAACGGTGGGCCGTCATAAAACACATACGCATTGTCTTTGCTACGGTTTTCGACCGACTTTTCAAATGTCTTGTTTTCTTTCCACTGCTTCACCAAGTCCTTTTCGTACTCGATAGCCTTGCGGCGGCTGCTGGCTTTGAATTTCACTGATTTTCTCCTTCTTGAAATAGAAAAATCACTTCTGTTAGACTCTGGAATCCCGATATATCGGGACGGTACCATCCAGATTCCAAAAGAAGTGATTCTTTTAGCACTTAGTTCTTGGTCTTACGGGCCAATTCCGTCGAGTTCTACTAAGGATTCCCTGTTCTGCTCGCTGCCTTCACGGCTGATAACCGCTCACGTAGCCGAAGCTACAACGCATTTACATCTATATCGTAGCGCGAGAACGCTATTTTTTCAAGGTGTAACGCGAGGGCTTGCGTAGGATGGTGCAGTCTGGGATGAAAAATGAGTACCGGAATGGAGACGTATTAGCAATACGACGGAATGATAATTGACGCGATAAGCGGCAATTATATGCCGAGCCCGATTCGTTACGTAACTAGAGATTAAGAACGAGCCGGCGCGAAGCTATAGGAACGGAGACTTACGCCGGGAATGCGCCGTTCTACGCAAGCCCGTTCAGAAGGTGAAGGTGTAGCTGACGATTTCGTCCATCATCGGCACCGAACCATTAGTCCAGCCCTTTACATACGCCCCGTCATCGCCGACCACCAAGAAGGCCGGGTGCGCCATGATATCGTACAGCGTGGCCATAGCTGCGCCTTCGCGGCTATCGACATCGTACACTGCCAGATGCCGGTCGTCGACGTCGTGCTGCCGCTGCAGGTTACGCACGAACTCCTCAACGGGGCGGGCATCTTCAGAATCCGGCCGGTAAAAAACAAGCACCTTCATGCTATGCAGTATACTGCATTAGTTCTCAGTCGGATAGTTCTTAGTTCTTAGAAGAGCCCAAACTGAAGCCCTCTAAGAACTATCCGACTATTCCGACCAAGAACTTAAAAAAGACCCTTCCTAGGAAGGGTCTTTTAATCGGCAGTGCCGATTTAGCTGCAGCCAGTGGTCGAACCACAGCTTGAGCACACATAGCAGCTGCCGGAGCGTTGCGTCTGGTTGCCACAGTTGTAACACAGTGGTGCCGACTCATCCTTGAAGGCTTCTTTCTCTCCCTTTGTAGCCACTGCTACTGGTGCAGGTTGTGCCTGGGGCGCAACAGGTTCCTCGGCGATAGTTACCGTAGCAGGTTCAGAAACCTCAAGCAGGCTCGTCTGGGCTTCTGGCATATCGTCGAAGTTGGCTAGGCCAAGCTCCAAACGGTCGTCGAAGCTCAAGTAGTCCAGTGCGAGACGGCGGACAATGTAGTCCGTGACCGAGCTGGCGGTACGGATGTCTGCGTCGTCGGTTATGCCAGCAGGAGCAAACGAAGTGCCGCGCAGTGTCTTGACGTAGCTCTTCAGCGGCACACCGTACTGCAAACCGTGACTGACACTAATCGCGAAGGAATCCATTAGGCCAGAAAGCGTACTTCCCTGCTTGCTGACCGAAACGAACAGTTCGCCTGGCGTGCCATCTTCGTACTCACCGACCGTGAAGTAGCCTTCAAGGTCAGCGACCTGGAATTTGTAGGTACGGCCGGTGCGGACTTTCGGCAGGCGGCGACGGACCGCACCCTTGATGACGATGCGGCTTTCGACCGCATCGGCAGCAGCGGCTGGCGTAGCGGCAACGGCAGGCTCTTCTTTCTTGTCATCTTCCTTCTTAGCCATGCTCAGCGGCTGCGCAACCTTACAGTTGTCGCGGTAAATGGCGACCGCCTTCAGGCCGAGCTTCCAAGAATCCATGTGCAGCTGTTCGACGTCTTCGATACTGACGTCTTCTGGCATGTTCACAGTCTTCGAAATAGCACCGGAAATGAACGGCTGCACGGCGGCCATCATCTTCACATGACCGAGATAGTGAATAGCGTTATCGCCCATGGAGCACGCAAAGACCGGCTCGTGCTGCTTCTGCAGGTGTGGTGCGCCCAGGATGGTCTTTTCGGTGTCGATGTACGCAACGATGTCGTTGACCTGTTCCGCGCGATAGCCAAGCGATTTCAGGGCGCGTGGTACAGTCTGGTTGACGATGTTCATCGTACCGCCGCCGACCAACTTCTTGACCTTTACGAGACCGAGGTCTGGCTCGATGCCAGTAGTGTCACAGTCCATCATCAGGCCGATGGTACCGGTAGGCGCCAACACCGAAGCTTGGCTGTTGCGCACACCGTACTGCTCACCCATTTCGACTGCCTCGTCCCAAGCCTGAGCGGCAGCGCTCAGCAGGTCTTCGGCAACGAGTGATGCGTCGATATGGTCGACAGCTTCGCGGTGCATACGCAGTACATTCAGCATGCCATCGCGGTCCTTGTGGAACCCGGCGAACGGACCGACTTTGCGGGCAATCTTGGCGCTGGTAGCGTAGCTGTGGCCGGTCAGCAAAGCTGTTACGGCTGCAGCTTGGGCGCGGCCTTCGTCAGAGTCGTATGGCAAGCCCTGGGCCATAAGCATAGCGCCGAGGTTGGCGTAGCCGATGCCGAGTTCGCGGTAAGCACGAGCATTCTTGGTGATGCGCTCAGTCGGGTAGCTGCTGTAGCCAACCAAGATTTCCTGGCTGGTAAAGATGAGCTCGACAGTGTGCTTAAAGGCTTCGATGTCAAAGCTGAAATCGTCGTTCAGGTAGTGCAGCAGGTTTATGCTGGCGAGGTTACAGGCAGAGTTGTCGAGGTGCATGTACTCGGAACATGGGTTGGAGCCGTTTATGCGGCCAGCGTTCGGCGTGGTGTGCCATTTGTTGATGACGGTGTCGAACTGCATGCCAGGATCGGCGCACTTCCAGGCTGCGGTAGCGAATTGGCGGTACAGGTCGCGGGCCTTTACGGTGCGGACCGGCTTGCCGGTAGTTACGGCACGAAGTGCCCAGTCACCGTCGTTTTCGACAGCCTTCATGAACTCGTCGGTTACACGGACCGAGTTGTTGGCGTTCTGGTACTGGACACTAAAGATATCTTTGCCGTCCAGGCTCATGTCAAACCCAGCGGCCTGCAGCACGCGAGCCTTTTCTTCTTCGCGCTCTTTACACCAGATGAACTCCTCGACGTCCGGGTGGTCGACATTCAGGATGACCATCTTGGCTGCGCGGCGGGTCTTGCCGCCGCTCTTTATGGCGCCAGCAGAAGCGTCGGCACCACGCATGAAACTCAGCGGACCGCTGGCGGTACCCGCCGACTTACCAAGCGGCTCGACGCTGGAACGGATAGGGCTGATGTTGACACCGCTACCGGAACCACCCTTGAAAATCATGCCTTCGTCCGTGTACCACTGCAAGATAGCCGGCATGGTATCTTCGACGCCCAAGATGAAACAGGCGCTGGCCTGCTGCGCACGGTCTGGCGCACCGATGTTGAACCACACCGGCGAATTGAACGCCGCCCGCTGCGTCGCCAGCACATACTTGAGTTCTTCGCGGAACGTTTCCGCCTCGGCAGCGCTATCGAAATACCCCTCCTGCTGACCCTGGCGAACAATAGTGTCGGCCACACGGTCGATAAGGTTCTTCAGGCTTGTTTCGCGTTCTTTGGTACCCGGCGTACCGGTAAAGTATTTCTGTGCCACGATATTCAGCGCGTTCAGCGACCACGTGTCCGGAATCTCGACTTCTTTCTGTTCGAATACCACTTCGCCCGTAAACGGGTTTTTGAGCGACGAATCGCGCTTGACCCATGTCAGCTTGTCATAGCCCTTGGTCTTCGGCTCCGTAAAGAACCGGCTCACGCCTAGACTTGTTACCTGCCCCATATTGTTACCCTCACTCCTCTTTCAGATGCTTTTTGGCCGGCTCGAAACCGGTCCGCACCCGCTTAGTTTGATATTGTTTTTTGTTAGAGTCTCCAGCTGCCGCCTCACTTCAGCAGTCGGCCGGTAAGCTCTCCTCTGGTTTTACCGTTTACCTGTCAGACCAGTGGAGAGCCTGCCGCGCTCCATTTTTGTTTGCCCCATACCCTTGGGTACTCACGTTAGTTCGTCAGTCCGATTGCTCCTGCCGTGTCGCTGCGCCGCTCTTTCATTTGTGTCAGTTCCCGTTCGAAACTAGCGATGTCTTTGAACCGCCGGTACACGCTCGCGAAGCGCACATACGCGACTTCATCGAGGCTGACCATCTGATCCATCACTAGTTCGCCTATCTTGCCGCTCGGCACCTCGCTCTCAGAGCAGGCGTAGAGTTGCTGTTCGACGTTATTCACTAGCTGGTCTATTTGCACCGACGTGACTGCAGTCTTCTCACAGGCCCGGTACAGGCCGGCTAGTAGTTTCTGGCGGTTAAACAGCTCCCTGGTGCCATCTTTTTTGACAACGATAAGCTGCGGCCGCTCCAGACGTTCATACGTCGTAAAGCGATAGCCACAGCTAACACAAGCGCGGCGGCGACGGACTGCCTGGCCGTCAGAGACGTCACGGCTTTCTATGACCTTCGTGTCGTCTTCTTGGCATTGGCTACACTTCATGTATACCTCCGTATCACCTTATGAACCCGTTGCAAAACCCCATTCCGGCCGAAACCCGCAGCCTTGCAGGCCAGAGCGCCCAGACCACTCGTCACCGTAACCACCAGTGGAGTTTACCCCGGATTCAATCCGGGGCCCCTCCCGCTCTAGACACGCTGCCCTACAATCTACGATTTTCAACTCGAAAGCGGGTTTTGCAATGGGTTCTATATCTTTGAATGTACTCCGCTGGCTCGTAGACCACCCCTGTTAACTGTTGTATTAGGGGCTACATATAGCGTTTACTGTATGTACTATACCGCCATGCATAGCGCTTGCACAAGCACTTTGCGGCAGAAATGCGGTGTAATATGTACTGCGTTTTTCCGCAGGTAACAGCGTTTACTTATCGGATTTCTCTGAGGGCTCTTTGCTCTCGGCATCTTTGTGACGCTTGGTCAGGCGGCGCAGGAACGAAGGTCGCTCCAGGTCGTCTTCATCGTGGCTCGAAACAACGGGGCCGCCGGTATCTTCGGCTTGATGCTGTTCCAGTTTCTTGTCGTCATCATCCTTGTCGTCTTCACTGATGGACCAGATATTCGGCATCGGCTGGTCGGAAGTAAAGTCGCTGGCAGTCTCCTGGTGCTCCTGGAGGTCCATATCGATATCCTGCACGTCGGCATCGGTCACTGGTTTCGGCTGTTCCACAGCTACCGAAGCCGGGGCTTCCACTTCTACGGAAGGTGCCCGGCGGTTTGCGAAGTATGAAGCGTCGAAGCCGGTGGCAACCACGGTTATGATGACCTCGCCATCCAGCTCTGGACTGATAGTGGCACCGAATATGATGTTCGCATCTGGGTCGGCGGCTTGCGTAATCGCCTCGGCGGCGCTGTTGATTTCGTGCATACTCAGGTCGTTACCACCGATGACGTTAAAGAGTATGCCACGGGCGCCATCGATAGACACTTCGAGCAGCGGACTTTCTATAGCCTGCGTAGCAGCCTGCAAGGCGCGATTTTCACCACTAGCCCGGCCGATGCCCATAAGGGCGGAACCGGCGTTCTGCATAACGGCCTTCACGTCGGCGAAGTCGAGGTTTATGAGCCCGTGTACGGTTATAAGGTCGGATATGCCCTGTACGCCTTGGCGCAGCACGTCGTCGGCGACCTTGAATGCTTCGAGTAGCGGTGTCTGACGGTCGATGGTCTGCAACAAACGGTCGTTCGGAATAATAATAAGTGTGTCGACAGTTGAACGAAGGTTGTCGATAGCCGTCTCGGCATTGCGACGACGCTTCTCGCCCTCGAACGCAAATGGCTTTGTAGCAAAACCTACAACAAGTATGCCCATGCTTTTCGCCACGCTGGCAACCACATGGCCGGCGCCACTTCCGGTGCCGCCACCAGCGCCAAGCGTTACGAAGACCATGTCTGCGCCCGCTATGGCCGCTTTGATTTCGTCTATGGACTCGTTGGCGGCTTTTTCGCCTACCGCAGGGTCAGCGCCCGCACCGAGTCCGCGGGTCGCATCTTTGCCGATGTGTATTTTTGTGCTCGCGAGAGAATTGTGGAGTGCCTGGGCGTCAGTATTGATTGCAACGAACTCTACTCCCTCTACGCCGGATTCAACCATGCGGTTGATTGCGGCGCCACCGGCCCCACCTACTCCTATGACCTTTATGCGGGCAAAGGTTTCAATAGCCGGATCAACTGCTTGTGCCATACATACTCCCTTTAGTACTTGTTAGTATACATGTCTTTGGCACCGAAGTACAAGACCATGTGGATACATATCCGGTATCAAGCAAAAATACCCGAACAACAAATACCACGTACGGTACACGGTACGAAAAAGTGTGAGTATAAAAATAGTTCTCCGAACATCAAAGTCCCCTCGGCCGCACGAGCCTAGGACTTGAATTTGCCGAGCAGCTTGGTGAGCACGTTCAAATTGCCCATAACATTACCCTGGTGCCCGCTCTGCTCTTGCAGCAGCGGCGTCAAGAGGATATCGAGCAACATCAGGCCAGCTGCGCTCGCGAATGCGGGGTCGTTTACAGTGTCGACCAAGCCGGCCAGGCCGTGGATTTTGCCTATCCGGGCCGGCAGCTGCAGCTTTTCTTTCGCGAACTCCGCCAGACCCGGCAGCGCCGCCGTGCCGCCGACAATCACGACACCACCCGGCAACTTCCGCGAGCGGTGCACTTTGGCCAATTCCTTGTCGGCGAATTCGAGCAGCTCCTCGACACGGGCTTCGACTATCATGTTCACCTCGGCCCCAGAGAAGTTGTAGTGTCCGTCATCTATGGCGATACGGATGGGCCGGTCAAGCTCGTCGCCCAGTTTGGCGTGCTTCAGCTTTACCGCCTCGGCTACGTCGAGGTCGGTCTTCAGGCCGATAGCCAGGTCGTTCGTTATATGCATACCGCCTATGGGTATGACCGCCACATGCTGGATTTCCCCGTCTTCTATAACACTCAGGTTGGTCGTGCCGGCGCCGATGTCGAGCACTACAGTGCCGGCTTCTTTCTGCTTGCGGTCGAGCACGGCTTCGGCAGCGGCCAGCGCAGAAACCGTGTGATGCTGCGGTACCACCTGTGCCTTTTCGAGCGCCAGGTCCAGGTTGCGCACATTCGGGCTGGCGGCTGTTACGATGTGGCAGTCCACCTCGAGCCGCACGCCGCTCATGCCGACGGGGTCTTTCAGATTGTCCTGGCCGTCCAGGCGGTAGTTCTTGGCGAACACCTGCACGATTTCGCGGTTCGCTGGCAGTTGCACGATGGTCGCCGCTTCTTCGACCCGTTCACGGTCCTCGACCGTGATTTCGCGGTTCGGGCTGGATATGGCTATGACGCCGCGGCTGTTTATACCGCTCACATGCCCGCCGTTCACATTCACCGTCGCCCGCTCAATCCGCACGCCCGAGATTCGCTCGGCTTCAGTTACCGCCTGGATAATCGCCTCGGCCGTGTCGTCCACATGCATGACCACGCCCTTGCGCATGCCCTGGTTCGTGCTGGAGCCATGGCCGATGACCGAAATCATGCTGGGGTCGTTCTGGTCGCGCGTACCGACAACACATCGAACAGTAGATGTGCCGATATCTAGGCCGACGTAAGTGGGAGCGGCTGAGCCTTCGCGCATATGGCCCCAGTATACCGCTATAGCTTCAGATTACGCAAATAAATATATCAATCGCATGAATAATGTGTTATAATATATAAAATATGTCTGACAGGGCAATCGCATATGAAAAGGGCTTCCGCCAGGAAGCCCTTTTCTTTTTCCGCTATGCTAGGAGCTGTAACACAAACAAGGAACACATATGCCTCACCAACCGCTCGCCCAACACTTC
>JBDHUJ010000039.1:0-12072 GCA_039809105.1 Saccharimonadales bacterium (SeqCode) | reverse complement strand
TAGTCCGGGGAGACAAAGTGAGGAAGATAGGCATAAAGGCCAGCCTGAAGAAAGCGGGCAGGAGTACAGCATACATGGAGTATCTACTGGGGATGTAGGGGCATATGCGATTGCCCTGTACTTGTCATAAGGTATATTATAAAACTTAAAAGAACATAAATCAAACACACTGCGTTCATAGGCAAGTGAAGCATAAAGGATTCGGGGCCAAAGACATCACACCCTGAAATGCCCTACCCAACCTGCATCACCCGAGCAAAAATACCGTTACTGACCGGGGCCGGCTGGAGGTTGCTGGCTCGGGAACTGCGGAGCGGCAGCCGGAGGTTGTTGCTGCGGGAACGGTGCCGGACTGGCCAAAGGTTGGCTGGCAGTGGCCTGAGCCTGCGGGCCGAACTGTAATGGGTCGGGTTGCGCTTGCTGCTGCGGTTGGGTTGCCTGCGGGTCGGCAGACGGTGTTGGCTGACCGAAAGGTTGCGGTTGCGATACCGGCTGCTGGTAGTTAGGCTGCGGCGTCGGTGCCGGACCTGGTGCAGGAGCCGGATACGGTGCTGCTGGTTGTTGCGGAGCTGGCGGTGCATACGATGGCTGTGCCGGCCCAAACTGTTGTGGCGTACCAGGAGCTGGCTGTGCAGCAGCCGATTGTTGGTATGGGTCTGCAGCTGGCATTTGTTGTGTCTGTGCAGCTGACGAGTCTGCCGGAACGGCTGGTTGCTGCTGCGCGGCAGCCATAATCTGCGCAGACATCTGCTTGATTTCACCCTTCAGGGCCTCGAATACGTCGTTTACGACCTGCTTGTAGTTCGGCAGGTTGGTTTCGAGCCACTGGAGCGCCTGAGCTTGGCTAGCATCGCCGCCGCTATCGATAAACTGTTCGAACTCTTGCAGTTGTTGGTCGGTCATCTGGTTGGCCAGCTGCGTGCCGACACGCAGTTCGAGCGTGTCGTAAATGTGCTGGAGCATGGCTTTTTTTTGGTCTTCGGGCAAGCTGCCGAGGCCGAGTTCTTGGAGGAGGTTGTTATCGAGTTTCAACATAACTTTCAGTATACAGGGTGTAGGGCTTAGGGTATAGGGTATAGTTTGCTAAGCCCTATACCCTAGCCCCTATACCCTACAACGTCCTTTCTTGGATTTCACGGGTAAAGAATTCCAAGCGGTCGCCAAGCTGCAATTCTAACCGCGAGGCCGTCTTCAGGTTCAATCCGCCCAGTTCGCCGGTTACCAGGTCTTTGGCATCGTTCGGGCCCCGCTTGAGGCCGGTCAATTCTGCATCGCCAATCTGTTCTTTGCCACGGAAGACACGCACGAACGCCGGTGCCTTCAGCGCGCCTTCCAGCACTTCGCCGCCTGCTATGACCTCTGTCTTGGTAGTCTTGAAGATACCCTTTACTTCGAGCTTGCCCATGTCCTTTTCGACGACTTCGTCGGCTAGAAGCTTGCTGAGTTCGGTCTTAACATCGTCTATTAACTCATATATGACGTTATACAGCCGTATAGACACCTGGTCACGGCTAGCGAGCCGCTTGATATTGTTCGCAACTGACGTATTGAAGCCGTAAATGATAGCTTTCGAGCTGTTCGCCATGTGGATATCGTTTTCGTTGACCACCCCCACCCCACTGCCAACGATACGCACAGCGACCTCATCGGTTTCAACGCTCTTCAGGCTATCGGCTACAGAAGTCAGTGAACCCTGTACATCTGCTTTGATGATAATAGGCAATTCCTGCAGTTTGTCAGAACGGGAAATAATACGGAGGAGTTCAGAACTGCTCATATCTGTCCGGCCAGCGCCGCTCGCCCGCTCGGCAGCCACCGCAGCCGCCGTAGTACGAGCTTCTTTTTCGACCTTCACGACAGAGAATGTATCCCCAAATTCCGGCAGTGTCTTAAAACCGCTAATAACAACAGGGGTCGATGGGCCTGCGCTCTGCAATGGTTTGTTCCCGGTTGACTCCAGGTTGCGCACCTTAGCATATGCACCGCCAGCGACGACGAAGTCACCGACCTTCAGCGTACCTTCTTCTATAAGCGCATGCGCAATCGGCCCACGCCCCTGTTCCATGTGCGCTTCTATGACCAGTCCCCGAGCCGGCATAGTCGCATCCGCCTTCAGCTCTTCCACATCGGCCACCAGCAGTACCGTGTCAAGCAGGGTGTCGATATTTTGTCCAGTCTTGGCACTGACCTCGACCATCGGCACATCCCCACCCCAAACTTTGTCGTCGGAAACAACACCGTTTTCGGCCAGTTGGCCCATGACAAGCCCGGCGTTGGCACCTTCTTTGTCTATTTTGTTTATAGCGACGATGATGTGCGTGCCGGCATTTTTGGCATAGCGGATGGCCTCTATGGTCTGCGGCTTAACACCGTCATCGGCCGCGACGACTAGGATAACGATGTCCGTCAAATGCGCACCATGCTCGCGAATAGCCGCAAAGGCTTCGTGGCCTGGCGTGTCGAGCAGCGTTATAGCCCGGCCGCTGTGTTCTATCTGGTAGGCCGAGATGTGCTGGGTTATGCCGCCAGCCTCGCCCTTGGCTACCTGAGCGCCACGAATGGCGTCCAGCAGCGAGGTTTTACCATGGTCGACGTGACCCATTACCGCTACCACCGGTGGCCGGTCGGTGGCGTTGGGGCCCAGCACCGGCTTTTCGCGCTTAACAGGCTCGTGGCTTTCCGCCTGTTTTTTCTCCAGGATAATATCGAGGCCCAATTCCTCGACGATAATCTGCGCGGTATCAAAGTCGAGCCGCTCGTTTATAGTGGCCATAATACCGTTTTTGAATAACTCGCCCACCAGCCGTGTCACCGGCAGGTGCAGCTGCTCCGCCAGAGCACCGACGGTAATGCCATCGTCTATCTGAATCGTGGTTGCCATAGTTCCGTCGGTCCTTTCGTTGCTTAGTTAGGGCTCAGGGTTGAGGGCTTAGGGGCTAGCCTGCCATCCGGCTGGCTACACCCTAAACCCTTTGCCCTACGCCCTATTTACTTTTTGGCGCTTTTGAGGCTGAGCGAAATCTTGCGGGCCTCGGTGTCGATGTCGAGCACCTTGAACTGCTTCTTTTCGTTCAGCTTGAACAGTTTTTCGGGGTCGATGTTGTCATCATCGCCCATTTCGCTGACGTGCACCAGTGCTTCGACCGATGGCGAAAGCTGTACGAAGGCGCCAAACGGCGTAATCCGCGTAATCTTGCCTTCGACCATGTCACCCTTGTTGAAGGCTTTGACTTCCTTCAACCATGGGTCTTCGGTCATCTGCTTCAGACTCAAGCTCAGGCGGTCTTTGTCTATGGCGATAATCTTCGCCTTGACCGTTTCGCCGACCTTGACGTAGTCGCGTGGGTTTTCAACGCGTTCCCAGCTGATTTCACTGATGTGAATCAAACCTTCTATGCCGTCGACGTTTACGAACGCACCGAAGTCGATAACACCGGTTACGATACCTTCCACTTCGTCGCCGACCTTCAGTTCAGCGAAGCGTGCAGCCATGTCGTCTTTGACCGCTTCCTTCTCGGAGAAGATAAGCTTGTTGTCCTTGCGGCTGACGTCGAGTATACGGACGCGGATAGGCTTACCCGTCAGCGCGTTCAGTTTCTGCAGGATTTCGTCTTTGTCGGCGCCGCTTACCCGTGGATAGTGGCCGGCAGCCAACTGAGAAACCGGCAGGAAGCCGCGTATGCCTTCGAGCTCTACGAGCAGACCACCGCGGTTCGCGTCGTAGGCTGAAATCTCGATGATTTCACCAGCGTCAAAAATCCGCTGCAGCTCGTCCCAACCCCGGTCCTTCGCAGCGCGGCGCATGCTGAGCAGCGCGTAGCCTTCGTCCATTTCCGGGTCGATGACACTGACGGTCACCGCCGAACCCTGCTCCAAAGCCTGGCCGTGGCCGACTTCGCGGCGCATGACCACACCGACACCTTTCGGTCCCAGGTCAATCCACACCTGATGCTTGCGCACCGAGCTGATAGACCCCTCGACGACGTCTCCCGCCTCGAGTTGTTTGATGTCGCTGCCGGCAAGCAGCTCATCCATAGTAATAGTAGATTTTGGCATCTCTGCCCTCTTTTCCGCACCGGTTCTTCAGGCCGGCACTAGTGTATTTCTCCAGATGTAGCTACAGCGGCAACAAGGCCGGCTCAAACTCACCTGTAAGATTAGGCACATTATATCTGTTTTTCTCCTTAAGGTAAACCCCTGGAGCCCGAGATGGGTAGGGCCGCTTTGGGTGAGTGCAGTTTGGGATGACGCCAGCCAAGCCTTTACGGCTTGACCAGGTAGCGATGTGGTATAACCACGTCGCGTTTACGGGAGCACCGGAATGGAGACGTACAGATGGTACGGCGGAATGAGGAGCGGACCGTACGCGCCCAAAGCGGCCCCGTCTGTGCTACACTAAGCCTATGTACGTGGGGATAGATATTGGGGGAACCAAAACGCTGGCGGCAACGCTGACGAACGAGGGCGTTATAAAAGAGTCTGTTAAGTTTCCTACCCCTGCAGATTACGATGATTTTGTTAGCGAGTTGGCACATAATGTTGCGAATTTTGCAACAAAAGAATTCAAGGGTGGGGCCTTTGCCGCCCCTGGCATCTTAGACAGGCACAAGGGTGTCGTAAAGGCCTTCGGCAACCTGGGCTGGAAGAACGTACCCATGGTACGCGATATCGAAAAAATTACCGGCTGTCCCATGGTCATGGAAAACGACGCCAAGCTGGCCGCCCTCTCAGAGGCCATGCTTTTGCGACGCGAATACGCCAAAGTGCTGTACATAACTATCAGTACCGGCATAGGCTACGGCCTGGTAGTAGATGGCGAAATAGATTCAAACATCGGTGATGCCGGTGGCCGTGGGATACTGGTGGATTGGCACGGCAAACTGACCCCTTGGGAAAGCTTCGCCTCTGGCAGTGCTTTGGTGCGTCGCTTCGGCAAACGCGCCTCCGACCTCGAAGACCCGAAAGCCTGGCGCATATTCGCGAGAGACTTGTCGCTCGGCTTCTTGGAACTCATCGCCATTATTCAGCCGGAGATAATTGTTGTCGGGGGTGGCGCGGGTCATTACCTAGAAAAGTTCCATAGTTATCTCATACATGATTTAAAGGAGCACGAAACACCACTGCTCCCGATACCGAAAATCATAAAAGCCCAGCGACCCGACGAAGCTGTCGTCTATGGTTGCTACGACCTCGCCAAGTCCCATTACAAGGATGCGCATGCCTAAAACAGCCCTCCTGTCTCGTCATTCCCGCGAAGGCGGGAATCCAGTCAAGAATACGAAGCTTGAAGAGCTTCTCCAAAGAATCGCGATGGATTACCCAGACCTGGAGTTCATAGAAAGCGCTCACTTTTCCTGGCACGCCGGCCGGAAACGGGTCTCGTTCAAAAAAGCCGGCAAAAATACCGAACACAATATGTGGGCACTTTTGCATGAACTTGGCCATGCCCTGCTCGGCCATGCCGACTACCGCTACGACATAGAGCTGCTCCAGATGGAGGTTGCCGCCTGGGAAAAAGGACGCGAGCTGGCTCAGCAGTACGGCCTCCAGATAGACGAAGACCACATACAGGACTGCCTGGACAGCTACCGCGATTGGCTACACCTGCGCGCAACTTGCCCCGCCTGCTACAGCCGGGCCCTGCAGGCCTCTCCAAGCCGCTACAGGTGTTTCAACTGCCAAACCGCTTGGCAGGTCACCCGAAGCCGCCTCTGCCGCCCCTATCGTCTTCAAAAGCCCTAAACAGCGTCCCGGCCGGTAACCCTAATTTTTATACTACGCTCTAGATAACGCACGGAACAACGAAGCAAAAAAGAACCTCCGAAGAGGTTCCTTTTATGAACGGGAAAAGTTCTTAGAACTTATCGGCGTTCTTCTTGGTGCGGCGGCTAATGCGGCCACCGACAGCGCCATACTTGCGTGCGCGTTCGCGGCCGGCTTCACCAGCGGCGAAACCACCGGTCTTGCCATTCTGGCCACCTTTGGCACCGATCTTCGCGTAGAAGTCGCTACCGTATTTCTTCTTGTTGGTTGCGGCAGCAGCTTGGCCGCCAGCTTTCGTTCCAGCCATTGTAAACACCTCCCAAGGTTAAATTAGCTTGTTTATTGGTCCGAATAGAAAAAGGGCTTCCCCATACCTCACGTACGTGGAAACCCTCTTATTCTTTTCGAATTGCGCTTATGATATCATAGCTTATTGCTTATGTCAACAAAATATACTAGTATGTAGGCAATGAGTCTGGAACACCTAGAGCCCACCAACACCCGCCTGGCTCAACAGATAGTCGATACCGCTTATACTCTTGTCATTAACGAAGGCACTTCCCTGTACGGTCTAGCCGTAGCAGAGACCGTAACGCCTGACGTGGTCGGCATCTCTGGCGTATGTGCCGAAATGTCCGATGCCACCACACGGGCCGCACATGCCCTTGGAGTCGTTGCTAGTCGTGAGTTACATCATGGTCACTATTTGACTTCATTCAACCCCTTGGACCAACTGCCAGACGAGAACGACACAATATTGTGCCTTACCTGGGGTCAGTTCAACCCCAAGGCATACATAGACCGTCCAACCTATTTCTTCGGCCGACGGGCAGATATCGCACCTCACGTCGGCAGTTATTATGCTGAAACCTACTCGTTCCTACCCAAGCGTAAAACCACGGACTGCCGCCCGTGGTTTTACGCTTGGGTAGGAAAAAGAGACCCGAATGGGCGGTAATTCAGAAAAAGTTTGCTATTGGCGCATCTCTACAACGAGGCTAGAACCTATTTTATGACGCAGCGAGAGAAAACCAAAGCTTGCTTTAGGTTTTCCGAACGAGGAAGTAAAATCTTGAGAAGATTTTATGGCAAAAAGCCGAAACAGACGGCGTGGCTCGGGGCTGCTTGAGCCGCCCGCGTGTCGCTTGCGGCGTGCAAACTCTAACGATATTGAGCGGATTTTATAGCGTAGGTGCCAATTTTACTGGCAATTCGTTTTGCAAGGCTTTCAATCATATCTGCTGCGTAGAGTTTTTCAATCCAGCGTTCCGGTATGCCCGACTTACCATAGTATGCGCCGGCCAGTTGTCCATAGATTGCCCCGACCGTATCGGCATCATCTGCCAAGTTAACCGCAAGCAATGCGCCCTGTTCAAAGTCATCGCTATTGGCAAATGCCCATAATGCAGCCTCAAGGCTATCCACGACATAGCCAGATGATGATATTTGGTCGCGTGTTTTTGATGTGTAGCTCCCGTTCAGCACATCAGCAATTTTTGATGAAGTAACCGTACCTGCAAGCTCTTTGGCAAACGCAAAAAGCTCCTCTTTTGTGATGCCGCTAACAGCACTAGCAATTAGTTGGCCGTATGTGCCACAGGCTTCTTGGCACTCCAGCGAAGGGTGCGTAGTACGTGAACTATCAGCCGACAGCTCACCAGCCAGTTTTATATTGTCAGAAAAGGCCATAGGTACGGGCGCAAGACGCATAAGCGAACCGTTACCAGAGTTACGGCTGGATGTATCTGCGCGGTACGGCTCGCCGGTTCGCTCGTAATCATACAATCCGCTGCTCGTTTGCGTACCGATATCAAAACAACGTCCGTTACTACTCATATAGCCCTCATCGCGCCAACGCACAAAACGGTCCAGCTGGTCTGTTGGGTTATACGAGTCCGTTTCGGTCAGACTTGCAGCAATACAGAGTGCCATTGAAGTGTCGTCTGTCCACTGTCCTGCCTCAAGCTGGAATGGTCCGCCGCCAACAATGTCCGTTACAGGCGGCACTGTATCGCGCCGAGCAAACTCAATAGTTGTACCAAGCGCATCGCCAACGGCCAATCCTTGCAGACTACCAGTCAACTTGTCGTGCTGAACAGCTTCATTATTCAGTTTCATAAGTTATAGATTAGCATATCTGTTGACAAAACTCAAGTAGTGTGCTATATTTAGTGTAGTTTTACAAAAAACAAAAATAGAGCACAAATATGCCAGAAACACTAGCACCTGCCCCCCCCAATACGTACGGCGAACTTTCGCCTCCTTATGGCCAACCTGTACTACAGGCTGAGGCAGCATCTCTTGGCGTATCGCCGAATCCAGCCGAGCAACTCTCTGCACTTATCGGCAGTGAGCAGACGATTAGTGGTAACTCTGAGCGACTTCCACAAACTGAGAGTTCGTTGCAGGCTACACAAGCACTGGACAGGCTGGAGAGCAAACCATTTAACCCAGAAGAGTTGCACCCCAAAGAAACGGTTGTCGGCGATGGCGAGCATATTGAGGGGCAGCAACTCAGTTTTATCAAGACAGAACTGGGCACGCAGCTGACCTTTAAGCTGACCGCCTCGGCATATGATAGGCTCACAAGCGGTCAAGACGTTCCGCCTAGTTCCAGCACGCGGCGCATTGGCTATATGGCAGAAGACCGCTACAGCGGCACAGACCGGGAGATTATGACGACAACCGCCGACGTGTTCCACACTAACGGACTAGAGGTTACAGTCGCTCGACGCGACTCAAACTGGCGGGCATTAGATGGAGTAGTGAATATCAGCCTGTCCGAGCAGAATGAAGATGGGACGCCCGTGGATAACGACGAACTTGGTCGACGTGCAGATGCTGTTATGCGTGATTTGCTAGGCGTCGAGCACGCTTTCAAAAGTCCTGACCGACTGTCCGAAACTGAGTACAAAGTAGCCCGTTATACATGGCACCACAAGATTGAAGAGGGCGAGGAAGCATACGTGCCAGTAGGTAAACTTGTCAGACAAGAGGTATTTCCTGGCTACAGTACTATTGTTGAGACAGGCAAGTCTGAGGAATATGAGCGCAGACATGGTGAAATAGCTCTTATTCACCAAGTACAGAACGATGCGGTGTTACCAAAACTCCTCAGGAATGGCCTTGTGGCTACTCACGAACGTTTTCGCCGCGGGGTTAAGGCAGTTGGTATGTCATCTGAGGAAGACTTAGGCACTGGCGGCGCAGACAGTGTGTTCGTGCGAACCGTTACGGAAAAGAGTTTGAAAGATGGCAAAGACGATGAAAGCACCTACGACAACACTGTGCTTGTTCTAAAGCCAGAGCTTATGGACAGAACCGACTGGTATGCCTATGCAAACGACCAGTATGGCACAACCGATCGCTCGACTTTCGATACGCGACTCACCCCTGACGGCCTGCTTGAACGGCTTGGCGAACAAGGCTGGGGCTGGATGACTAGCAACGAGCAAATGTTTAGAACAGGTATACCCGTAGAAGCCATTGCTGGGGTGTCTGTTGGTAGCCCAGAACACCGAGAACAGCTGATAACTTCGTTGCACGAATCGGGCATAACCGAAGTCAACGGTGTTCCGGTAGAAGATTTTGTACAAATTGCAGGTCGTCTTTCACAGATAATTGACGTAGCACACGGTCGTCCGGCACGAGAATATAAACCGCCAGAGCCAACTTACAACAATGAAACAAACAGTAATGACGAGGATTAGCTATAATGGTACAGGAGATAGACATGAACCCAAACGGCAACGAACGACAAGAACAAGAGCCATTAGTAGCCTACCCCGCATACTTGGTACAATCCGCATCGGCTGACGGCGAGAAACGCGATGAAACAACGCTTGTCGCAATTGACGTACAGGTGCGGGAGCACTATGTGGAATGGTTTGATACGGTCAAGGAGCGTCGTTTTGGCGATGGCAAAGTACAGAAGCTTGAGGACGGCTCTCTACAGTTTGCAGACCCGCACAACGGTTTTACCTACAGGCTAACACCGTTGAGTTTAGAGCTATACAATCAGTCGGTTCGTCCGAAATTATTTGAAAGCCGCACCTTTGAAAGAGTTGAAGACATGTGGAACGCACTCCTTGCAACGAAAGCGGACGCTTGGTAGAAATACCCGCCGTCTGTTTCGGCTTTTGCCGAAACGCGACCCGACCAGAAACAGCCTTTTCCAAATCCCAGACAAACGATGCACGCCCATTCGGGCTATCTGGGCAGAGAACATATTTGGCTGCGTACCACACCTAGCATAGCTGATAGAATGCTAGTGGATGCCCAATTCGTCAACGACACTGTTACGTCCGGCGAATGCCGCACGACCGTTGCGTACAGCATCCTGTATTATCACGGTAACGCGCGTAGGATTCTTGTAATACTCTTCCGCGAATACCTTATTGGCATCCGTTTTTGGGTCATACTTTGCGCTCCATTTGGAAAGTTCCAATAGAGCCGGTATCAGATTAATACCCTTTTCGGTAAGAGCGTACGTGGTTACTCTTTTATCAAGTGGGTCGCGTTGTTTTGCGATAATGCCGTAGCTCTCCAGCTGCGTTAGGCGATTCACTAAAATATTCGTCGCAATGTGCTCTTCAGACTCCAAGAACTCTTTGGAAGTGTGTTTGCCGTTGAGTGCAATGTCGCGAACAATAAGCAGTGACCATGGGTCGCCGATTGCTTCCAGCGCAAAATTGACTGCACAATGAGATTTTCCATTCGCACGCTTCATAACTACATCATACTAAATTAGTTTGCATAATGCAATACAACTGTATATACTGTACCCACGGTATATAAAAAGGAGCACCGCATGCCACTTACCGATAACAACGAATTCGCCCAAAACTATATAGAGGTTTGGGCGACGATAGATGATAGCAAACGAAAAGCCCTGGTCACAAAATTGTACGCAGAAGACGCGGTATTTTATTCGAACGAACCAGATGGAGGCTCAATCGAGGTTTGCGGTACCGAGGAGATTGAGGCACATGTTAAACTTGTTAATGAACGTTTAGTCCTAGGTAAGGGTCTTGGTACGAAAGGTGTTGGTTTTGCTGTTAACCATGATGCGTGCAAATCTACCTGGGAGATGATTGCGCCAAACGGTGCCGTGGTGCTTAAGGGCACAAGTATACTCATGCGTAATGAGGATAATCAAATCGAGCGAGATTATATATTCATAGGCTAACGCCCAATAATTTCTAAACTCTTATCTAAAGACATCCCACCTAAACCTGCCTTAAACTAACTATATGTTATTCGGGTGCGGTAGTCCGGAGCCCGAACAGCTCGTAGCAGAACGCTGACCTTGCTGTCCCGGTGCCAGTCGGCATTGTCTCAGACGATGACCAGTTTCCGGTCCGGGTAGGTGGCCTCCACCTTCGCCAATACTTCAGTACTACCAGTTCAGGCGTTGGACGTAGTCTTTACCGAACCTGGAAGGCAAGTTTGCACCGACATCAAAAGAACCTCCAGTACTGGAGGTTCTTTTGATAATACGGCACCGTGCTATTTTCCCAGGGCTCAGGCCCAAGTATTGTAACCGCTGAGAGGCTTAACTGCTGTGTTCGGTATGGGAACAGGTGTTTCCCTCTCGCTATGGGCACCGAGACTTAAGGACAAACCTACGGTTTTTCCTTACGCGCGGGGCTTTGGCAAAGCCAAAGTCTCCGGCTATTCTTTTCCCTATCCCGGGAATGAAAATCCTCAGTACTCTCGATGTCCATACAATGCGTATTGTTGGTCATGTTTTGAAAAATCAAGCCGACAAACTGCTCTAGTGTCTTTCATTCGAAAGAATGATACACACCAATAACTAGTCAAATTGTACTCCTCAGACCCATTCACCAACGGGGGCGAATGAATCTGAGAACGTAAAAAGTCAATGTCCCTATTAGTACGCTTCGACTACACACGTTACCGTGCTTCCATCTTGCGCCTATCAACCAGATAGTCTTTCTGGGGGATCATAGGGAAATCTAATCTTGAGGCTAGTTTCGCGCTTAATATGCTTTCAGCGCTTATCTATTCCGCACGATAGCTACTCAGCAATGCCCTTGGTAGAACAACTGATACACCAGCGGTGCGTCCGCCCCGGTCCTCTCGTACTAGGGGTAGATCCTCTCAAATTTCCTTGCGTCCACAGCGGATATAAACCGAACTGTCTCACGACGTTCTGAACCCAGCTCACGTACCTCTTTAACCGGCGAACAGCCGGACCCTTGGGACCTGCTCCAGCCCCAGGATGAGATGAGCCGACATCGAGGTGCCAAACAGCGCCGTCTATGTGAACTATTGGGCGCTATAAGC
>JBDHUJ010000038.1:0-12697 GCA_039809105.1 Saccharimonadales bacterium (SeqCode) | reverse complement strand
GACCGGAAGCCCCCGCGAGAACAGCGGTCAAGCAACCACCTGCTGGGCTGGTGGAAGCGGCAGCGGAAAACGGTGTTCTAGGGTGGGGGGCTTAAGTTAACGGCAGTGCCCCTAAAGCTCGCCTGTCGGCTCGTTCGCTTCGCTCAATAGTTTCAGGGAGGGGCTCGCCCCTCCCGCTTTCTTTTGAAATGAATTCAAAAGAAAGCTCCCTCCCCCTAAAGCTCGGGCTTACGCCCTCGTGCGCTATCGCTCATGTGGAGGTGCTTGGGGTGGAGTATGTAACCCCAGCTCGACATAAGCACCCCCGTTAGCACCGCCAGGTGCAAGCAAGCGTCAGCGAAGCCTTTAGGGGTGGAGAGCTAGCTATACCGGATTTACTCCGGTATAGCTAGCGGGGAGGGCGAGCCCTCCCCTTATGAGCTCGGCAGTTATGTCGAGCTCAGGTTATGTAGGCTAGTCGGCGAGGCGCTTGTCGCCACGTTTGGCGCTTTCGAAGCCGTGGTTGCGTTCGTAGTGGTTGTGGTTTACGACGGTGGTCATTTTGCGGCTGTCGTATTTGTGCGCCAGGCTGTGCGCTTTGCTTTCGCCCTGCTTGGTACCCGGATGCTCGCGCCGGTTCTTTTCTGCCATCGACATATGTATGCCTCCTTTTGTTTCGTTTACGATACGGATTGCATATGGTGAGGGATTATTCCAGCACCGCGACCATGTTGTGCGGGAGTTCGGCCTTTATGTCGTCGACCTCGCGGCCGTCGAACATATCTTTTATAGCCTGCCAAGCGGCCCGGATGTAGTTCTTCGCTTCGGTCTCTTCGACGTCTTCTATATCCATCAGCTGGCTGATGATGTCTTCGTCGAGATGCGAAGCGGTTGGCACCATCTGGGCGGCATGCTGGAGCTCATCGGGAAGTGCGGCTGCAAACTCTTTGCGAGTGGGGTCTGTCAGGTGCACGGCTACGTTTTCTACGACCAGCTCCAGTGCTTCCTGGGACTCGTCGTCGGCGGCTCCGGCCGCTTCTTTGATTCTTCGTATAAGGTCATGATAGCTCATTCGCTTGGTTCCCTCCGCTTACGTTACACCACCACTATGCGCGCCCAAGCTTAAGATTCGCTATAAGCTTTTTCACAATTGTTTTCGAGGTTCCGAGAACAATTGTGAAGAATAGCAGAACCGGTCTGCATGCTTTTTCATCCGTGGCGGTGACGCATCTGCTACACTGGGTGTATGAAGAAGTATTGGGTCGGAGGTGTCGTCGGGTTGGTCGTAGTAGCGGGAGTTGCGGCCATATGGTGGTTCGGTGTGCGGGATAACCCTGTCAGGGCATTTAACGACATGCTGTCGAACAACCTGTCGACGCCAGGCGTCACGCGCGTAGTCAAGCAGGGTAATAGCCAGTTGCAAGTGGCGCAGTACACACAGCTGCAGCTTGGCGCGCAACCGGCCGCACATGCGCTGACGGTCTTTAAGCAGGGCGGCGGCCTTATAGCCACCGAAGAAATCAGCGACCGGACCACCGACCTGGTGCGCTATCAGAAAATCGTCGCCACCACCAAAGGCAAAGACGGCAAACCGCTCGATGTCAGCAGCGTCGTCGGCAAATGGGCCAAGCTCAGCGGCGACGATACGCTCAGCAGCAGTGTTACGAGCGGACTGTTCGACCAGACGCTTATGGGCGTGATTCCCATAGCCAACCTGCAGCCGGATGCCCGGCAAAACCTGCTGGCGTACATGCATAGCAGCGGCGTGTTTACGTACGATGCCTCCAAAGTACAGACCGTGCAGTCGGGTGGCCGCAAGGCATACAAATACGCCGTCTCCATAAAGCCGGCAGCATACATAAAGACCATGCAGGAATTCGGCAAGCTGGTCGGTGTGCACCAGTACGATGACGTCGAAGCGAACGATTACGCGTCCGTCGCCAGCATACCGGTCACCATCGTGGTCGACGCGCGGAGCCATCAGCTGGCTGAGCTCGACCAGCAGTCCAGTGGCCGCAACGAAACCTACCAGGGCTTCGGCCTGATGACGCAAACGGCACTGCCCAAAGCGACCCTGACTGCCAAGCAGCTCACCGAACTCCTCGGCAAACTCCAGTAATACGCCAGGGGCGTATTACTGCTGAAAGGTGAAATAAGAAATATGAAAAGTGAATCGTTCGTGTCCGCTCTGGCGGACTATTTTAAATAGCCGAGCTGTTTGATGCTTTCTGTCACGTCTGACCCACATGCACTTTTCTGACACCAGGGGTGCTCCGCCAGTAGCTTCGTTCCTGCCTCCGCGAGGTGACCCCCGTCTTACAAAAAAGTGCATGTGGGTTAGCTGTCACGTTTCCCGTTTCACATTTCTGTTATGCTGGCCAGCGCAACGCGCTTATGGCACAATAGAGAGGTGAAAAGCTTTTTCCGCGCATTGGGCCGCGTGTATAACCTGACGTTCCCAGTGACGCTGGTCGCTGCGCTGAAGAACAGCGGGTACAGTGCCTGGCGGTATTTCGGCTGGGTCCTGCAGACCAAGACCTTCGTGGCAAAAAGCGCGCCGCTGCGCCTGTCTGAGCGCTGCCTGGCGTGGTTGCTCGGGCTCGGCATGCTGCTGCAGATTACATTTGGCGCGGTGCTGCTGGTGCAGTGGGCGCGCGATGGTGACAGCGCACATGCGTATTTCGGTCTGGCATTGCTTGTCGCCTACCCGCTGACCTGGGCGTTGCTGCTTGGGCTGGAGGTGGCTACGTGGCGGGGTATTTATTTTTTCTGTAACCCGAAAAAGGCTGGCCGTTCGCTGGTATGTACCATACTGGAAAACCAGGTCGTGAAATTACGCGAAAAGCACAAATTCACGGTAGTAGCCGTGGCCGGTTCGGTCGGCAAAACAAGCACCAAACTGGCTGTGGCCGGGCTGCTCGGGCAGACCAAGCGCGTCCGCTATCAGACGGGTAACTACAACGACCGTGTGACGGTGCCGCTGATATTTTTCGGACAGACCGAACCGAACCTATTCAATGTATGGGCGTGGCTGAAGATTTTTGCCGCCAACAGCCAGGCACTGAAAAAGCCGTACCCGTACGACGTAGTGGTCGTAGAGCTTGGCACCGACGGCCCCGGCTTTATGAAAGAGTTCGCCTACGTGAAACCGGACATAGCAGTCGTGACAGGCGTGACCCCGGAGCACATGGAGTACTTTGGCACGCTCGACGCCGTAGCCGCCGAAGAACTAGCAGTGTTCGGCTACAGCAAACAGGTGCTCGTAAACGGTGATGACATACCCGGCATGTATCTGACGGGCCGGAAGTTCGCGGAGTACAGCGTGTCAGCGCCCGAAGCGGCTTACTACGCCAAGCCTGGTGCGACCACCGCGAAAGGCCAGAAACTGACTGCCCGCATTGCCAGCGCATCGCTGAACCTGCAGACGCAGTACCTTGGTGTGCAGGGGGCGAAGATTATTCTGGCGGCGGTGAGTGTGGCCGACATGGTGGGCGTCCCGCACAAGGACATCGCTGCCGGCGTACCGAAACTGGCTCCGTTTGCCGGCCGGATGCAGCTGCTGCCTGGCCTGCACGATTCGTTGCTGATAGACGACACCTACAATTCCACGCCCATTGCCGCGAACGCCGCGCTCGATGTGTTATATGGGCTGAAGACCAAGCAGCGTGTCGCCATTTTGGGCAGCATGAACGAGCTTGGCGCCTATGGGCCGGAGGCGCACCGCGAAGTCGGTGTCTACTGCGACCCCAAGAAGCTCGACCTGGTCGTGACGGTCGGTGCCGATGCGGAGGTGTACCTTGCGCCCGAAGCCAAGGCCCGCGGCTGCCGCGTCAAATCGTTCTTGAGCCCCTACGAGGCCGGTCAGTTTGTCCAGAGCCAGCTCCGGGCCGGTGCTGTGGTGCTTGCCAAAGGTTCACAGAACGGCGTCTTTGTCGAGGAGTCACTCAAGTACCTGCTGGCCGACCTGACAGACAGCAGCAAGCTGGTCCGCCAGGGTAAAAGCTGGTTGTCAAAAAAACGGCGGCAGTTCACAGATGCCCCGCGGGACTAGTGGTATACTGTAAGCCATGAATAACGACGATGTCATTGCCGACCTAAAACAGTTCATAACTGCTACAGTTAGCCAGCAGCTTAGTCAACAGACAACCGAACTCAAGGCTGAGCTGAGGGCTGAACTGAAGACTGAAATCGGTGGAATGAAAGCCGAACTCCAAGAGCTCCGTCAAGAAATGCGTGACGGTTTTGCGGGCGTGGCGGATGCTATGGAGCCGATTCAAGCAGCGGTTGACGACCACGAGGCACGCATAGCCAAACTCGAACCACAAACAGCCTAACATATTCCGATGCAGCTTATAGTCCAAGACTTGATAACCGATTTTAAACGGGTCGGCAAAGGCAGAAAAGTCCTGATTTTACACGGCTGGGGCGATAAGTCCGCCGGCTGGACGGCCTTTTCGCAGGCATTGGCCAAAGATTTCGATGTCGTGTCACTGGACCTGCCGGGCTTCGGTAACACCGAACCGCCCCGCACACCCTGGGGGCTGGACGACTATGCTGCATTCGTCGCGGCTTTTATACGTAAGTCAAACCTGGAGCCATATGCCATTGTCGGGCATTCCAACGGCGGCGCCATAGCCATCCGTGGCGTCGCCACGGGCTTGCTGAAGCCTGAAAAGCTGGTGTTGCTGGCGAGTGCCGGTGTGCGAAGTGAATACAAAGGCCGCATCAAAGCGCTCCGTTTACTGACGAAGACGGGCAAGGCGCTGGCGACGCCGCTGCCGGGTAGCGTGAAGAAACAGCTCAGAAGCAAAGTGTACGAAACGGTCGGTTCCGACATGTTGGTGGCAGAGCATTTGCAAGAGACATTCAAACGGGTGGTGAGCGACGACGTGCGGAAAGATGCCGCGAAGGTTACTATCCCGACACTGCTCGTGTATGGCGAGAGCGACGAGGCCACGCCGGTGCGCTACGGCTACGAATTCTCGGCCGCCATACCGGGCTCGCGGCTGGAAATCATCAAAGGCGCCGGCCACTTCGTCCACCTGGACCGCCCCGAAAAGGTCCAGCAGCTGGTACGGGAGTTCCTGTAGTGCTGTTCCGGAGCCTGAAATGTTTATACAGCCTTGGCAGCTTTTCGAAAACCATCGTGTACATGCTGCAGGCTACCGAATACCAGGCCGGGCCGTACCTGCGCTGGTTCTGGCGGACGCAGGATTTTTCGCGGGTGATGTACCGGCGCGAGCTGCACCGCACGAAAGCGGCGCGTCTGCTCCGTTCGGCTGTGGTGTCCGGCATCGCTGTGCAGCTGGTGCTCGCGCTGCGCTGTTTCGTACTGTGGCGCTGGGATGATTTCGCGGGCGGACTGTATTTTGGCCTGGCGCTAGTGCTGTCGTATCCGCTGGTCTGGGCACACCTGGTCGTAGTACCGCTGGTACTGGGCCGTGTGTTCATCTCGGCCCCGAAACAGCGGCGGCAGGTAGCGCAGTCCGAACGGATTTTCGCGGCCCATCCGGGCATACGGATTGCGGTCGCCGGCAGCTACGGCAAAACCAGCATGAAGGAGCTGCTAGTGACGGTGCTGGGCGAGCAGAAGAAGGTAGCAGCCACGCCCGCCAACAAGAACGTTGCGATTTCACACGCCCAGTTCGCGGCTGGGCTTGCGGGCGATGAGGACATCTTAGTTATCGAATACGGCGAAGGCAGGCCGGGCGATGTCGCCGCCTTTGCGCGTATCACGCATCTGACGCACGGCATTATCACGGGCATCGCCCCGGCGCATCTCGACCAGTACAAAACGCTGCAGGCGGCGGCCAAAGATATTTTTTCGCTGGCAGACTATGTCGAAGCGGAGCACGTATACGTGAACGCCGACTCCGAAACAGCTCAGTCGTATCTCCGGAGTGGCATGCAACCGTACGACCACACGGGTGCCCTCGGCTGGAAGGCAAGGGAGGTGATGCTCCAGCCCACAGGCACGGCATTGACGCTCCACAAGGGGAACCGGCGTCTGCGCCTGCAAAGCGGGCTGCTGGGCGCGCACCAGGTCGGACCGCTGAGCCTGGCGGCGGCGCTGGCGCTCGAATTCGGCCTCAGCGAAGCGCAGGTACAGGCGGCCATCGCCCGCACGCAACCGTTCGAGCATCGCATGCAACCGTACCAGTTGGGCGGTGCATGGATTATCGACGACACCTACAACGGCAATATCGAAGGCATCCGTGCCGGCACGGCGCTACTCAAAGCATTGCCAGCCAAAAGGAAACTGTATGTCACGCCAGGTTTGGTAGACCAAGGCCGCGAGACGCAGCGCGTACACGAAGAAATGGGCCGGCTCATCGCCGCCGCCAGCCCAGATGTCGTCGTCCTGATGCAAAACTCTGTAACCGAATATATTCGTTCGGGGCTGGAAGCGGGAGGTTTTACGGGTGAAGTCCGAACCGAACCGCATCCCCTCGATTTTTACACCAATTTAGAGCATCAGCTAGCCGCAGGTGACCTGGTCGTTATGCAGAACGACTGGACCGACAATTACAAATAGCATTTAATTGTATGTGCTAATTGCATATACTAATTGTATGAAAACGATTGCAGTCATATTCGGCGGGCGCTCGACGGAGCACGATGTATCAGTCATAACGGCGCTGGCCAGTATCATAAAACCCCTCGAGCTGAGCCGGCAGTACAAGGTCGAAGCAGTGTACATCGCCAAAGATGGCGCGTGGTATTGGGACGAAAAGCTGAAGGACGTCGGGCTCTACAGCTCCGGCACTATCCAGGATTTCCTGCACAAAGCCCATCCGGTGAGTGTGCAGTTCGATGGCGGTATGACGCTGGTGAAGGCGAGCGGTATAGCTGGGCGCAAAACCAGCCGCAAAATCGACATCGTCTTTCCGGCTATGCATGGTACGTACGGCGAGGACGGCAGTCTGATGGGCTTGCTACGGATGGCGAACGTACCGTTCGTGGGCTGTGATATGGACGCGGCGGTACTGGCGATGGACAAGGTGCTGGCCAAGCTGATTGCCGAAGCCAGCGGCCTGCCGATTACCAAAATGCAGTTTACCGGCAAAGCCAGCTACGAACGCAATCCGAAAGCATTCGCAGATGCGTGTGAAAAAGCCCTGCACTATCCGCTGTTCGTCAAACCGGCGCACCTCGGCTCGAGCATCGGCATTTCGCGCGTCACCGACCGGCGCGAGCTCGATAATGCGCTGGAAGTTGCCTTTCACTACGACAGCAAGGTGCTGGTCGAAGAAAGCGTCCAGAACCTCATAGAAGTCACGTTGCCGATTATGGGCAACGAGCAGCCCAAGCCGGCCCTCTTGGAGCGGCCGCTGACCAAGGCCGAAGACTTTTTCGATTTCGAGACCAAGTACATGCAAGGCGGCAAAAAAGGCAAAGGTGCGAAAGGCGCGCAGGGCTACAGCGAACTGCCCGCCAAACTGTCTGAAAAGCAGTACGAAAACGGCATCAAGCTCGGACTGGCCGTCTACACAGCACTGGGCTGCAGCGGTACCGCGCGGGTAGATATGCTTATAGATAGCAAAACCGGCCAGTTCTACTTCAACGAAGTCAACCCGCTCCCCGGCGACCTCTACCTGCACAACTGGCGTGCTGCCGGCCTGAGCAGCATAGAAGCCGTGCAGACGCTTGTGCGCCTGGCCGAGGAACGCTGGCAAATACAGCAGCGCCAAAACACCGTCTTCACCACCAACTACCTCCAGCAGTTCTAAGCCATCCCGCTGCTGCTTGCTCCCAGGGGGTAGAGGAGGTAAGCTTGGCTATATGACAGCTGAGCATGGACTTTATATTCCGCCCGACCCGAACATCACCCGCTTCAGTACTGGCCACCATGTGCAGCAAACAGAGGTGCATGACGGCTTTCTGGTTGTGAATGACCCCCAGCTCGGCAGCTATATCATCGGCAACAATAACGCCAATAACATCTACTACGATTTATTTACGACTGACGACAATTATCGCAGTATCGGTGTGTCGCAACTTTCCAAGCGGGATTTCTTTGCCACTATTCCGAACACTGGAGACTTTACGAGGTATTGGCACGGTATGGGGCTATTTCGTCTGGTAGATCATTTTTCGCATACGCAGAAAGTGGATAGTGAACGACAGCTCGCATACACGCTGTACGGCGCGTTGCCAGACAGGGGCCATGCAGACTTCGCGCATGCCATAGAACCACCGATGCAACATTACCTGCCTTTCGAGGATTGGCACGAGAAGCTGTGGCCTCATGTGGGCGAGGTTGGCGGGACGGAAGAAGTGCTGACGAAGCACGGGGTGAAACACACCAAATCGTTCACTATACCGGGAGTCGATATTCCTCGCTGGGTAGAATGCTCTGCGCCCGACATTAACATCGACCGCTTCCAATACACGGTTACCGAGCTGCTGCTATGGTTCGACCACGACCAGTCGCCTCCCGAAGTGCGCGAGCTGGTGCGTACCATCTGTTCGCCCGACAATCTGACGATTACCGACGATGGTGATTTTGCGTTCAAAGACATAGAAGTGGCCCGGATTTTTTCTAAAGGCTACCTCTTGCTGACGACGGAACACTGGAACGACCCTATTAACCGCGTGCAGTTGCATCTTTTGGTAGAAACGGCTAAACGAGCGGTGACGAAGCGGCGTATTGCCTGGATGGATGAGGTCGACAAAGGTGTCACTCGGCGTCCTGACCAGTATTTCTTCGGTACGGAGCAGGACATTGTGGACGCTATGCAGACGGGCCCGCGTAACCGCGATGATTTCATGTATGCTGTCAAAAACCTACTGTACCCAATCGCTATGCAAGAACGCGAACGTTTTACCAACTATAAACTTTCAGAATATGGTGCCTTCCTGCTCGATAGCCGGGCGCATGACTACCCATCTGAATTGCTGGAGCCACGCCGGGTTGAATTCGGACCCCCGTCGTCGCAGGTATCAATCGGTATTGAGTACCGCGAAGATGCTATGACGCCAGGAGCTCGCATGCCGAAGCTGCGCAGCGGCAAGGGCATATGCTACGATCTATACCCGCTCAAGAATCGCTACGTGGACCCCAAGGTCGTACACAAGGGGAAAGTAGTGCGTTTAAGCGAGGTTGACGGGAACTATAAGAATCTGCTCGACGAACAGCAGAAGGTGCGAGGCGCGTCGGTAATAGTGCGTCTGGCGCTGGCGGGCGACTTTGAACAGGCTTTTAAGGAAGGTATAAAAGAGAACCAGCTGGCTTTTAACAGGCTGCTCGATATTTCCACCACTCCGGAAATGACCTTGGATCAGAAAAGGCAAGTAATTCATCTGGGGGCTCAGCAAGCGGTGCGGGCGGCGGTCGATACCGGTACATTAGTATTTAAAAAAGCTGCATAGAACCAGCTACCTCTGTTATAATACGTTGCGATGAAACGATACGATCCGAAAGAGATAGAGCCGAAGTGGCAGGGAATTTGGGACGAGACGGGCGTGTATACGGCCGACCTGAAGAGCAGTAAACCCAAATACATCGCCATGAGCATGTTCAACTACCCTAGTGGCGCGGGGATTCACATTGGCCACGCCATGAACTACACCATCAGCGACGTGAAGGCGCGGTTCAAGCGGCAACAGGGCTTTGAGAGCTACCACCCGGTCGGTTGGGACGCGTTCGGCCTGCCTGCCGAAAACTATGCCATAAAAGCCGGCGTCTCGCCGCAAGAGTCCATGGCGACCATCATCCCGAGCTACCACAAACAGTACAAAGCCATGGGCTGGAGCAACGACTGGGAAAAAGAAATCGCCACCCACCTGCCCGAATACTACAAATGGACCCAGTGGATTTTCACCCAGATGTACAAGCACGGTCTGGCGTACCAAGACAGCCGCATGCAGTGGTGGTGCACCAAATGTCAGACGGTACTGGCCAACGAGCAAGTCATCGACGGTAAATGCTGGCGGCACGACGGCCCTGACGACCCGCTGGTCGAGAAAAAAGAAGTCAAGCAGTGGTTTTTCAAGATTACCGAATACGCCGATGAACTGCTCGAAGCCATCGACGGTCTGGACTGGACCGACACCGTCAAGCTCGCCCAGAAAAACTGGATTGGCCGAAGCGAGGGAATCGTGTACAAAAACAAAGTGCGCGACACCGATTTGGAAATCGAATCCTTCTCGGCTCACTTCGAGGCATTCACGGCCAACACTTTTGTGGTAATCGCGCCAGACCATCCGTTTTTGCCAACGCTTGTCGAAGGCGTGCCGAACAAGCAAGAGATATTGGATGCGGCCAAGCGGATGTCGAGCAAGCGCGACCAAGAAGGCATGAAGGCCCTGGCAGAGACAGAAGGCATGTTCACTGGTCGGTATGCCATCGATGCGTTCGGCGATGAAGACTTGCCGATATGGGTAGCCAGCTATGCCATTGCCGACTATGGAACGGGTATCGTGCTGTGTTCCGCGCACGATGAGCGAGACTTTGAATTCGCCAAAAAGTACGATATAAGGCTGAAGCCGACCATGGTGCCGAGCGACCCCAAAGAGGCCGAAAAAGTCCGCAATCTGGAATACTGCTTTACGGATATGGCTGACGGTATCTTGATTGAGCCTGCGGATTTTGCGGGCAAAAATGCTAGTACATCACGCCAGGCGATTGCCGATTATCTTGAAGCCGAAGGACTTGCCCGGAAACAGACCACCTACAAGATGCGGGACTGGAGTGTGAGCCGGCAGCGGTACTGGGGTGCGCCGATTCCGATAGTGAACTGCAAAGAGCACGGCGCGGTGCTGGTGCCTGACGACCAATTACCGGTTATCTTGCCTGAACTGGACGACTTCAAGCCGAGCGGTGATGGCCGTAGCGCTTTGGCGCGCGCGACTGACTGGCTGCAGGCGACCTGTCCGGAGTGTGGCGGTCCGGCCGAGCGCGAAACCGACACGCTGGACACCTACATTTGTAGTAGCTGGTACATGTACCGCTACTTCGACCCGCGCAATACTGAAAAGATTTTCGATAGCGAAATCGTCAAAAAGTGGGAGCCGATAGACTTTTACAACGGTGGCGACCACGCCACGGCACACTTGCTGTACGCCCGCTTTATCGGCCACTTCTTTAAGGCTTTGGGCTTGGTAAGTGAACCGGAACCGTTCAAACAGTTCTTGTTCAACGGTAAAGTTACGGCTCAGAACGGCGAGATGTTCAGTAAGAGCAAAGGCAATGGCATAGACCCACTGGAGATAATCAACCAGGGTTATGGCGCTGACTCGCTGCGCACGTACCTAATGTTTGCCGCTCCGCTGGAAGTCTGGGCCAAATGGGACCCGCAAGGCGTGCCCGGGGCTTACCGCTTCCTTTCCCGCATCTGGACATTAGTACAGGAATACCACGAAGCGCCTATCCCGGGTCATCCTAACCCTGAACTTGATTCAGGGGAAGAATCTCAAAACACAGATTCTTCGTTAGACACTCAGAATGACGGCACATTAAAGCCCGAAATAGAAAAAGACCTGCGCCGCACGACCCACGCCATGGTTAAAAAAATGACCGAAGACATTCAGGAAAACCGCTACAACACCGCCATCGCCGCCGCCATGGGCACGGTCAATGACCTGTACAAGTTCAAAACCAAGCAATTCGTGAAGTCGGACGCTTGGCAGGAGGCGCTCGAAGCGGTTGTCGCCTGCGTGGCGCCATTTGCACCGCACACTGCCGACGAACTTTGGTTCCAGCTGGGCCACCACCTCTCCGTGCACAAAGACAGCTGGCCGAAGTGGGATGAGCAGTATCTGGTGTCAGACGAAGTGACCATCGCCGTCCAAGTAAACGGCAAGCTGCGCGGCACCGTACAGGTCGCGGCCGACGCTAATCAAGATGCCACCGTCGAAGCCGCCAAGGCCGACGCCAAAATCGCCGCCAACCTCGAAGGCAAAGACATCGTCAAAACCATCTACGTCCCCGCCAAACTCCTCAACTTCGTCGTGAAGGTTTAGGCACAACGGCTTTAGTTGTGTAACAATCTGCTGACTGCTGAGAGCGGGTTGCGGTTGTTTAGCCAAGTGAGCTGGAAGCTCGTACAATCAAAGATGACGGTATCACCGGCTTCTATGGGGCCGTCGTAAATCATGCTGACGGGTACGCCGCCTCGGAACACTTTGACGGAATCTATGCTAGCTGGTATATCGGAACCGTCTGGCCCGGCCTGTTCTTTGCAGGCTGGGGTGATGATGGACTTCAGGCTGTCTTTTTCTTCGGCGGTGCGTGAAAGGGTCGGGCCTACGGTATGTGTTTCGGATGCTTCTTTTGCTCCCCATCCAGCCGCTGCAAAAATAACCACAAGAACCCCAAGGGCCGCTGCTGCTTTTCCGGGGTTACGCTTGCTTGGAGTGCAACGTTCAGGGTCAAGATTATAAGAATCAAGGAGGTCGTAGAATTTATCCAGCTCGCTCATAGGCTTAATACAAATACGAACTCACAACTTTGTCAAGTGACGACCACTGGCGAATGTAGTAACGCAGCTTGGCCCCGCGTCATTTCCAAGACCTGGTCTTGGAAATGGAGTTGGATACTAGTATGAGCCAGGCCCGGAATGGCAGTGTACGAACTTTGCCCTTTGCCCTATCACAGGTTCAGTCAACTAACCCGGAACAAGCGTAAACCGCAAGTATTCGGTGGGGCTGGTAAATAACTCCGGTTGGTTGGCCCTTGCCATCCATTCCCGGCAGAAATCCTCCAGCCGGCGGGTCA
>JBDHUJ010000037.1:0-13381 GCA_039809105.1 Saccharimonadales bacterium (SeqCode) | reverse complement strand
CAACCAGTCATGCCGGCTGGATACGCTACATCCTGACAAGCGCCCCAGCCATCTGCTGCCGGGAGGGTGAGACGGACTGGTAACTCGCTGGTCTCGTCAACCGAATTACGTCGTTTAACCCAGGAAAACACCCCGGCGACCGAGGTGTTTTCGAAAGTGGGTAAAGGTTTTATACGAGGATGCAGTTTGGGATGCTGGGCGCGCACCGGAATGGAAGCGTACTAGAAGTACGCTGGAATGAGGAGCGTAAGCCTGGCGCCCGAAATGCGCCTCGTATAAAAGCTTCGTTAACCCCGTTTAACGGTCAAGAAGCCGTTGCGTGGGTTTTCGTTGACGGTGAAACCTGCTGGCAGGTCGGTAGCTTCTGGGCGTTCGTCCTTGCTGAAGTAGTAAATAGTCTGCTCTTTGCCGCCGCGGAGCGTGACTTTCTTTGAGTTCAGGTAGTATGTAACACCTTTTGAGTTCGTGTGGCTGTATCCCATAATCTTGGATTCCCTCTCTTATCGATTAGTTGGTACCCCTAACATACTCTGTTGGTAATTTATTTGTCAACACTCAATACGCCCGATAGCGCCTAATAAGCCCGCTTCACAACCCTCCTGTTGCACTGCAACGTGCTTATGTATTACACTGGTAGGGATAAATCATAAGGTGGTAAAGCTTCTATGGACTTCCGACAAACATCACAACAAACATCACAACAGGTTGGACGTGCAGCCGGTCCGGGGATAATGGAGGAAAGCTCGCCCAAATCTTCACGCAACAAGCGCGGTGACAGCAAATTACCGCTGTGGCTGCGGGTCCTCTACATAACACTTCTGTTCGGCGCGGTTATCGTCATCGTCGGGCTGACGGTGATGTTCTCGCGCGGTGACACCATCGCCTCCGAATCCAAATACGTCGATGCAAAGAAGTACCAGGCTGTTTTCCTGAACAACGGTCAGGTCTACTTCGGCAAGGTCGTCGACCTAAATAACGAGTACGTCCGCATGAGTGGCATTTACTACCTGACCCAGAACACTGACAGCAGTGGCAAGACCAGCGGCAACTACACGCTCGTCAAGCTCGGTTGTCAGCAGATTCATGACCCGACAGACCAGATGCTCATCAACCGCTCGCAGGTCACGTTCTGGGAGAACCTGAGCGATGACGGTCAGGTTGCTAAGAGCATCGCCGAGTTCAAGAAGCAGAATCCGAACGGCCCAGACTGTTCGCAGGTGAGCAACCAGACCCAAGCCAGTGACACCTCTGGCACCCAGGGCTCAGACGCTACCACCAACCAGACACAGAAGTCTACCACCGGCACCAACAGCACCACCAATTCGAACACCAAGCAGTAGGCTAGCAATCTCATCCGTACAAAAACACCCTGGTTTCCAGGGTGTTTTTGCTTGTCGCGATGAACAAAGAGCCATGAACAATGAACGGCCTATGTTCGCGAACGCGCTGGCTTCCGAATAAACCGCTCAGGCTTATGAGCCGCGTTCATTGCTCTTTGTTCATTGTTCATGATTGAGAGGACAGTCCTCACAATTCTGTTACCTGCTATCTATTTGCCTGCTAATCTAGAGGTTATTCTTTGCCCAGATGCGATAACCCAGCGTCACCGCCGCCAACAACGCTGACAAGATAGTTAGAATGATGCTCCAGCCGGCCAGGTCGAACGACCACTTGGTAGCTGTGAAGTCGAACTTGTACAGGGCATCGGGGATGGGCGCGATGGTCGCGCCGTGGTTCAGTACGTATTCGCTGATGCACGGCACGCGGTTACGGCCCGAGAAATCGGTCGGATTCTGTTCCTGACAGTACGTCTGCGCCTGGTTGTAGAGGTCTTTGTTGGTGTCTTTGGCCGCTTCTGCCGCCTGCAGACGCTGGTAGGTGTATTTGAGCTGTATGGGCGGGTGGACAGCGTTCGGGCCGGAGGTCAGGCCGGTGTTCATGTGCGAGTACACGTACTCGCGGAGGTCACGCAGCGCAGCCTCAACATTGCCGTTGTCTTTATCGGCCGTATAGACGGCGTTTCGCAGCTCTATCATCTGCTGGTTGTTGTGGCGGAGCGCAAACAGCGACATGGTGCCGAACAGCAACGTCAGCGCCACGAAATACCAAGGGTGTATTTTGCGCAGATACCGCCAGGCATGGTGCCAGTGCCGTTTGTTTATCATGTCGCTTATCATTATAAGCCAAGGACAAGCATTCAATGAACAAAGAGCAATGAACAGCCTACATGCGCGTAAGTCCGGACTCGCAATCTGGGTGCTCAGGCTTATGAGCGCCGTTCATTGCTCATCGCTCTTTGTTCACCACATTGAAAGACTACATTGAGAGACATTGAGAGGACAGTCCTCACAATTTTACAATGAGGTCTAAAACTTGCTACTTGGCCCTTGATACTTGATACTTGAAAGCATGCATATTTTCTTTTCCGGAATAGGCGGCGCAGGTATCGGCCCGCTCGCGATGGTCGCTAAGCAAGCTGGCTACGAAGTCTCAGGCTCCGACAAGCAGGACTCCCTGTATATTGATTACCTGAAGAAGCACGGCATAACCGATATCCATATCGGCCAAAGCTACGAGCAGATTGCCGCAGCGCACGACAAGAAACCGATAGATTGGTACGTCTACAGTTCTGCTGTCGCCATAGAACAAGGCGAAGGACCGGAGTTCCAGTTTTGCCATGAACAAGGCATACACATGTCGAAGCGCGACGAATTGCTAAACCGGATTTTAGAGGACAAAAAACTCAAGCTCATAGCCATCGCCGGCACCCACGGCAAAACAACCACCACCGCCATGACCGTATGGCTGCTACAACAGCTGGGTATACCTTTCGGACACATACTGCCAGCCAAAACCAGTTTCGCCGAAATGGGCGGCTACGAGGAAGGCGCGGGGTATTTCGTGTATGAGTGCGACGAGTTCGACCGCAATTTCCTGAATTTCGAACCGGCCCTGAGCCTCATAACCGGCATAGATTGGGACCACCCGGACATCTACCCTACCCGCGAAGATTACTACGCAGCGTTCAAGGAGTTTCTCGAACAAAGCCAAAACACAGTACTCTGGCAGGGCGATGCGGATCGCCTAGGGTACGAGGAAGGCGAAGGACAGCAAATACTCGACGAGAACGATTCTTCCGTACGCGCCTTCACACTACCTGGGCTGGTGAATCGTCAAAATGCCTGGCTGGTCGCAAATGCCGTACGCCAGCTGACGCAGGAGCCCCTCGACAAGCTAATAGCCTACCTAGATTCTTTCCCGGGCGTCTCGCGTCGGTTCGAGCAGGTTATCCCTGGGCTATACAGTGACTACGCCCATACTCCACCAAAAATACGTGGCGCCCTGAAGTGGGCACAGGAAATCGCTGGAGAGAATGTGGTCGTGGTGTACGAAGGCCTGCACAACACCCGCCAGCACTTCATCCGCGAAGAACTCATACATCTTTTCGATGGCGTGAAAAAACTCTACATCGTACCGAGCTACCTGGCCCGCGAAGACGAGTCGTTGAAGCTTTTGACCCCCGAAGATTTGAAGCTGATTTTAGCCAGCGAAACCCAGGCCATAACAGAGGCGGCAGCGTTGAACGACGAGCTCCGTGAAAACATTCTCTCAGCCGTGAAAAGTGGCGACACCGTGCTCTGCCTGACCGCCGGTGGCGGCCACAGCCTCGACGAATGGCTCCGCCAGGAATTCCAAGCATGAAAAAGGTGTATTTCGCGTGTTCCATACGGGGCGGGCGGGACGATGCCGAATGGTACGGACAGCTGGTGCAACTCGCCAAGAAACACTGCGAAGTGTTGACCGAGATTTTCGCCGACAAGAAACTGACGGCCGTGGGCATGGACAAGCCGACCGGCGAAATATGGAGCAACGACATACAGTGGATAGGCCAGGCCGACGCCATCATCGCCGAGGTGACCAACCCGAGCCTGGGTGTCGGTTACGAGATTGCCCGGGCAGAGAAAATGGGCAAACCTGTTCTGTGCCTGTACCGTCCGAGTGAGGGCAAAAAGCTTTCTGCCATGATAGCCGGCAGCCCCGGCGCAAGCGTGTTCGAATACACCGACCTCACAACCGCCGAGCACGCCATCGCCACCTTCATGGCCAACGTACGGACTCACCAGCCGGCAACAAACTGACAACAGAACACAACCAGAGACTATTTCTACGTACAGCCGCCTACAAAGCGATTATTATAAGCACCACGATGGCTATAAAGCCGACCACCATCGGCCAGAGCGGCGCGGCCTGCGGTGCGCCTGGCGTGGCAGGCTTGTCTGATTTGAACAGTGACTTTACTTTGGAGCCGAACATCTGTGTCGGCGTCGTCCGCTGCTGCGTACTGGCGCTTGCCGGGTAGCCCGTGGACTGCGACCCGCTGCCGCCCGAAGCCTGAGCGCCCGTACCATCCCGGAGCGAAGCGGCGACCAGCGCGACTTCACCCGCAGCCTGTTTCTGCGTCGGCGTCGCCCGCGGGCCTGTTTCTTTGGCGCGTTCGCGGTAGTACTCTTCGCCGTACGCAAAGGTTGGGTTTTCGACCGCCTTACCAGTCTTTGCGTCGACTTCTATGGTGTGCCAGGCGCTGGTCTCCAGACGGTGGCCTTCCGGAACCTCCAGGCGCTCGGCAGCGGTTTGTTCATCTGATTTGCTGGCACGTTCGGGTCTTTTGGGCACTAACTTTTCCAGTTTGCCGCTGAAGCTATTGGCGTTGGACTTTTCTGGTGCTGCCGCGGTTTTTGCCGGAGCTCCCGCGCTCCGCTCGGGATTCGTGAGTGGCGTTGGCATAGCCTCGGACCGTGCGGCGTACTGATTGCGGCGCTCGGCGGCCTGCAGGTCGCGGACCTGGCGCTCGGTCGCGTTCGTCTTCTTGGTCTGCTCTGCCAGCTGGAATTTCTGGCTCTCGCGCTCTTTTTCGTACTGCTTCTGCTGCTGAGCCACCTCCTTGGCCTGCCGTTTTTCGCGGCGTTTGTGCCTGGTGTGCTCTATCCACGCACCCGTCACCAGCCCGGCCAGAACACCGCGGCGCTGGCCGTGCTTTGTAGCGTAGTATACCTCGTCTTCGAGTTGCTGCTGTGTGACGTATTTCTGGTTGGCAGTGTTCGGATTGGTCGTAGCGGGAGCCTGGTTGGGGTTCGGCACACCGGACAATGGCGTAAAGTAAGCGGCATTGGGGTTCGGCGGGGTGTTGGGAGCGACCGGAGTCGCAGCGTTGGGGTTCGGAGGAGTGTTCGCACTCGGCGGACGGAAATTGTGACCGAAGGGGCCGGTCTGTGCGGTCGGACGTGGCGGAGCCGGCGGCCGGTTGTAAAATGCGGCGAACGGTGTCCCGGCGCTGTCGGATTCCTGCCGGGGAACGGCGGCCGGAGGCTCTGGTTCGGTTTCGGACGTCGCAGTACCACTTTCCTGTTCTTGTCCGGACGGCTCGGCGTCTTCACTCGGCGATGCTTCCGGGGTCAATTCCACAGCTTCCGCACCAGACGGACCTCCTGGCTCTTCGGCCTCTGCCGGCGACTCCTGGCGAGCCCGGTGCTGCTGTTCCGGCTGCGTGCGCCACTGCGTGGCCTCGGCCTCGCGCTGTTGTTCGTGCAGAGCGATGATTTCCTCGTCCGGTTTACCGAGGTCTATGATACCTTCTGCGAACAGTTTGCTTGGCGGCAATTCATTGGCGCGGATTTCCTTCGTGTAGTCGGCCGTGAATGTCTCGGCCGGCTTCTCGTGTGTCTGTTCGGCGTCTACCGGTTGGTCTGCCAGCTCAGAGCTGGACTCTTGGCCGGGCCGCTCCGCCTTTTCCGGAGCCTTTGCATCCGCTGCTTGCCGTTCTTTTTCGCGCGCGAATGCCAGTTCGGCGAGCAATTTGTCGGAAGCGGATTGGTCTTTGTTTTCGGCCTTCGGTTTGGCCGCTTCGGCAGGCCCGGCAGGTTCGACAAGCGGCACAAAAGAACCGAAGCGCCCCGATTTGCTCTTCTTTTTCTTATCTTTGGTGTCTTCTTTGTCGTCCGAAAACTTTTCGGCCGAAAAGTTGCTGGTGCTTGGCGACTGTTCCATGGTTACGGGTAAAACTTTACCACTTTTCAGTCAAATTTACAATTTCCCCAGCCTGAATTAACCCTCAAAACCCCGTGAGTCCCGTCATTCCGGGCTTGACCCGGAATCTAAAGCTTTGTGAGTATATCCAAGCTGTAGACCGCGGGTCAAGCCCGGGGTGACAGGGGTATGAAAGTCATGCTACCAGCTAGCGGTTGTCGCCGCTGCCGGTGAGCGTACCGCGAGCCTGACGGCTTTTCAACTTTTCTATATTTGCCTTGGCTATGTCGTCGAACGAAATCCCCAAATCGTCCGCCACCACGGCTATGTACCACAAAATATCACCGAGCTCTTTTGCCACGTTTTTGGTGTCGAGCTGCGCGATATCGGCGCCGTTGTCACGAATCCATTTTTTGAATATAGCCAAAACTTCACCGGCTTCATCGCCCAGGCCGAGGACTTGCTGCATCAGTTCTTGCAGCTGGTCGTCTTTGCGCAAGTTGGTCGTAATGGCCGCTTTTTGATACTCGTCGAATGTCATTTGGTAATCCTCCCGTTTTCGTCGATTATAACAGCTCCTGGGCGCAGAATCTCAATGGCGTCGTCGACTATGCGGATGACAGTGGAAGGTTGGTGGTCGGTTATGGGCCCACCATCGACGTAAAAGTCCACCTTTTTACCGAACACTTTCTTGGCCTCGGCGATAGTCGTCGCAGTCGGTTCGCCGGGCAGGTTGGCGCTGCTAGTAAGCAACGGGCCGGTCTGTGCCAGCAGTTCGCGCAACGTGTCATCGGCCGGTATACGCACCGCCAACGAATGTTGGCCCTGGTGCAGATACGCCAAATCGTCACCGCACGGTATGACCACGCTCAGCGGGTTCGGCCAAAACCCTTCGACCGCTTTCAGATAGCGGGCGCGGATGCCGAGGTCGATGAGCTGCTGCAGCTTACCAGCGATGATGGTGCCCGGTTTGTTTTCGCGGTTTTTGAGCGCATAGAGCCGCTCGGCAGCCGCCGGGTCGGCCGCGCGACACACCAAGCCATACACCGTATCTGTCGGCAACACGCCCACAGCGCCACTTTTGAGCAGCGATACGAGTCCGGTATCGGTAACTGAAGAAAAATTGTACATACTAATGGTTCGAATAGGCCATGTAGGCCAGGCCCGCAAGCACGGCGAGCACCAGGAGGCCTGTGGCTATAAAGCCGACCGGCAGATTGCTCTGCTTCGGTGGGGTGGTCGGTTTGGCGGGCTTTGGCTCCTCTTTTACGGCTGCTTCGTCCTGCCGTGTCGCGGCGGCGGGTTCGGCGGATGCAGCCTGGTCAGCCTGTCCGGCAGCTGCCGCCGGGTCGGCCCGAGGCTCACCAGCCGGCGCAGCGGCCTCCGGTGTTGTTTGTTCAATCGGTTTTTCGTTGTTCATATTACTATCTAGTATACCATTAGTCTAAGCTATAGTGCTCGTGCTTTTCTGTGATGAGCTGTTCGGCGACAAGTTCTGCAAGCACCTCCGGCAGCCGTTCGTCGGAGATTGACACACCAAGTTCACTGGCAGTTTTCGGGCCCGTGCCAAGCAGCCGCAGAACCTGGCCACGGATTTGCCGGCGAGAGCCATGAAAGGCCGATTGCTTCGTGAAGTGCTTGCTCGACCGGCTGAGGTTGCCGACCGTTGCCTTCAGGTGGCTGCCGTAATCCATCAGCGCCCAGTAGAATTCACGCGCCTGCTCATGGTCGAGCGTCTGCTCCAAGAGCACTATCACTTCCTTGTCGTCTATGTCGGTCCGGTCGGCAAAGAAATGATGTATGTACACAGTTCGAACATTGGTTTCAACGAACAGGGCAGGCTGGTTGAAGGCGTATGCCAGAACAGCGCCAGCGGTGTTTTTGCCGATACCGGGCAGTTTCACCAGCCCGTCCAGTGTATCCGGAAAATACTTGAGGTTGTCAACTATTTGTGCCGTTTGCCACAAGAACTTAGCACGCCGGTTGTAGCCCAGACCCTGCCAGGCACGCAGCACATCACCCAGCCCAGCCACGGCCAACGCATGTACCGTTGGAAATCGCTGCAAAAACTGCTCGTACTTCGGAACCACCCGGCCTACCTGCGTCTGTTGCAACATCAGTTCGCTGACCAGGATTTTGTACGGGTCGAACGTGCCGTCTGGCTCGGGCTGCCGCCATGGCAACGCGCCCCGCCCGTTCCGGGCGTAATAGTCCCACAATACCTCTAGAAATGACGCTTGTTGCGCCCGGTCAATCTCCATGCCTCTATGATACTGGCTCTTTTGCGCAGTGCCTAACGTGTTTCCGGAAAGCCGTTTACCGTTTACCATTTTCCATTCACCGTGCGTTATCCTTTTACCGTTAACCGTGCGGACGGTATTCACGGTAAACGGTTCATGGTGAATGTATGGTGAACGGTAAATAGTGAAAGGTGAACGATTAGTCGGAATGGTGTATTCCGGACAATGCCTAGCGCAGCTGGGTTGTACTGGACGTGGCTGTCACATCGGTAATCTTTTTCGGCTGGCCGCCGGCGGTGCTCATGACATAATCGGCCGTTTCTTTCTGCGTGGCCACACGGTACACCACGGTCGTGTCGCTCATCCAGCGGACAGGGTAGGTGAGTCCGGCCTGCGCGGTCAGCGTCGTGTCCTTTTTTGCCTTGGTGTCATAGCTCAGCAGCGTTCCTTTGCCGTCGCGCTGGTCGACCCACAAGCTCTTCGAGGCATCGGAATTGTCGGCATACACGCGGTCGCTGAGGCTGGCCGGCGCCGTGCCGGGCTTCAGACTGCCACCTATGGTATATGTCTGCCAGGCACCGGAAGCCGACTGGACATTCAGGGCGTCATACGCCGTACGCAGCACAGTCCACTGCTCTTGGTTCGCCAGAATCTGTTTGCCGGTGCCGTCCACCGCAATCTTGTTGAAACTACCGGCTGCACCACCGTCGCTCGAAGCGACTGCGTAGTAAACGTTACTGCCTACGAGTTCACTGCCGTTGAAATAATTGGCGCTGGCCAGCGGCAGTTTCTTGCCGCCGTTCGTGTCGTAGACGATTATTTTCTGCCTGTTTGGGTTGGCGGCGCTGGCACCGGCCACCGTCTGGCCGTAGACGAGTTTGGTGCCGGACCAGCCGAGCAGGGTAATGTCTTCGGCATGCTCCACGGTCTGGCTGCTGCTACCGTCGGTATTCACTATAGTAAGCGTGCTGAGCAAGTAACCTTGTGCGTTCTTTTGGTTGTCGCGCGTCGAAACTAATGCCGCTTTCTGGCCGTCAGGGCTGACACTGAGTGTCAGGTTGGCGGTCTCGGTACCGGTGGCTGCCAGGATGACTTTGCGGTTTTTGCCGTCCAGGTCAGCCGCGTATAGGTCGTATTTGCCTGCTTCTTTCGAAACGAAGACGTCCTTGCCGGCAGGTATGAGCTCGACTGTGGTGGCGCCTTTGGAATCGGTGCGGAATTTCACTTTTTCCGTCCGATAGCCCTTGGCGCTGACCGCTATATCCAGACGGCTGTTGGTGGTCGGCGGGGCCGTCAGGAGCACCTTGCCTGCCTTGTCGCTGAGTGCGCTGGCGCTGCCGCTGGCGACTTCGGCGCTGGCAATCGGTTTGCCCGTAAGACTGTCGACAACCAGGAAGCTGAATTGCATGCCGGTCGGCTTCAGGGACACGTTCGGCACTGTCTGGGAACCGGTTTTTATGGTCACCGGCTCGTTGACGTCCGCAAAGGCTGTCTTGCGGACAGAAAGCTGCTGGGTTCCTAGTTTCACATGCTGCACCGTAGCTTTGCCCTGGTCGTTCGTAGCAGCAGTTTGGCCGGAGATAGTCACGTCCGCACCGGTCAGTGGCAACGTGGTCTTGCTGTCGAGCACCTGCACCGTCACGGTGCCACGCATGCCGACGAGATTCAGCATGAACGCCCGGCTGGCCGGGAACAGGAACACACAAATCAGCAAGATGCCGATAACACCCAAGCTTATGTACCGCTTCCGCGGGTCGTCCCACCAGTCACTCCAGTCGTTTTTGAGCCGTTCCCAGAGCTTCGGCTTCATGACGACGTTGTTCTGGCGCGCTACCTTATCCTGCGCCTCGAGTGCTTCGTCGCCTTCGTTCCGCACGATGTCATCCACGACGGCGTCTTCGGCTTTGCCGTCAGCGCCGACGCTCCCGGAACCGTTCAGCAGTTTGTCGACATCGTCGTCTGAAGCGGGATTTTCGGGAGTTTCGATAACAGGCGGCTGCAGCACAGAAGAGCCCTGGTCGTCAGCAGCGCTATCGGCCGGGCTTTGCGGCGCAGACCGGGAGTTCGGCTCCATCATGCGCTTGACGCGCTCTTCAGCCATCTTGTCGTCGGGGGCAGATGAATCTGGTTCTGGCATTTCGCTTATCCTTACGTGCTATTGTAGCAGAATTTACAGCCGTCTACCGACAAAAATGCTCGAACTAGCCGAGGATTTAATGGCACCCTTTAAATGAGCAAAGCGAACGAGGCGGCAGCCGAGCTTCAGGGGGAGGGGAACTTATCTCGAATTCACTTCGAGATAAGTTCGGGAGGGGCAAGCCCCTCCCTGAAACTATTGAGCGAAGCGAACGAGGACGTAAGCCCGAGCTTTAGGGGAAGGGAGATTCTTTTCGAATTCACTTCGAAAAGAATTGGGAAGGGCAAGCCCTTCCCTAGTTACTAATACCCGCCATAGCCACCCCCATACCCCCGATAGCTAATAGGCGGCTTGTAGTAATCGGTTATCTTCTGCGGCGCAGTACTGCCATCGGCCGGCAAGATGTACAGCTCGCTGTCGTCTTTCGAAACCAGCAAATAGTCGTCGGTATACCAACCGTACTGGTAGTATTCGCTCAGGCTGGCGATTTGCCGAGGGTGCTCCCCGTCTTCATCGCCGACGAACAGGACGTTTTTGCCATCGCGCTCATCGGTCCACAAGGTGTACTTGCCGCTCGGCGAAATGATATATGTCGGGTACGGCTTGCTAAAGGTCTCGTCGGTGACGTCCGGCTTGGCCGTCAGCGCGCCATTCTCGTATTCGTAGTACGTATTGCCGGCATTGTTGCCCTTCGGCACCTGGACATACACACCGTATGGTTCGTACAGCGAAAGGTTTACGGCATAATACTGCTGGCCATCGGGTATGGCGAAGCTTTTGACCGTCTTTTTGGCGCTGCCATCCGGGTGTACGCTCACCAGGTCGGCGCTTTTGCCATTCAGATGGTTCGTATAGTAGCTGCTGTACCAGTTTTTGGCATACACCAGCTCGTTTTTCAGGATGTAGATGCCGGTGAAATTGGTGAAGCCATAGTCGTACTGGCTGGAGCCTTCGGCCGTCGTTTCGTCTACGGTCGTCAGCTTGCCGGTTTCGGCATTGTAGCTTTTGAGCGCCTGGGCTTTCGGCTGCCAGTTCTGGTAGCCGTTGCGGTTGGCCTGGAACACGAACGTGTGGTCGCTCCAGCCGACGAGGGTGAACGCGGCGTCGCCTTCGTCCATGGGTTTGGATTCACCCGTCGCAGTGTTTATAAGGTACACGCTGGGATTCGTACCGGCGCGGCGCGACAGCAGCGCCAGGTATTTCCAGTCGCGCGAAGCCAGCAGTGATGTGTCGTTCGGGTCTTCGCTGCCCGTGCCGGCCAGCACCGTCTGGCGGTCGCTGCCGTCCAGGTTGGCTTTGACCACATCTATTTTGCCGGTTTGGTTGGAAAGAAAATAGAGCTTGCCTGCAGGTACCAGTACGAATGCATTCGCCGGAATCGTCGCGTCGGTCACGGTGATGGCAGCTTCCTGGGTATTGTAGCCGTTCAGCGTTATTTTGGCCTTTTGGGTAGTTGCCGTAGTCGGCAGCACTATGGTCGCTTTGCCGTTTTTGTCAGTCTTTGCTTCGGTGTTGGCAGCGACTAGCACCGCACCGGCGAGCGGCTTACCCGTGAGCTTGTTCGTGACCGTAACCGGGACTTGGCGGCCCGTAGCGACAAGCGAGACCTTGTACTCGTTTTTCGATTTCGACATCGTGACCGTGACTGGTTGTTCAGAGTTCTGATAGTACTGTTTGCTTACCTGCAGTGTGCCGCTACCGAGTTTTGCCTGGCCGCCGGCCTTGCCATTCGCGTCGGTTTTAAAGCTGGAACCTTGCAGCGTCACTGCCGCGCTGCTGACCGGGCTGTTGGTTTTACTATCGACAACGGTTATAGCTACGTCGCCTTTTATAAACAAACCGAGGATTGCGTACCTGGTGAACGGTATGGCGAATAGTACTAGGAGCAAGCCGGCTATCGTAACCGGAATGGTCCATTTCTTCTTTGCCCAGTACGCTGCAAAGAACCGTTTGAATCTGTTGTCGGACACGGGTCTTGCAACCTGCCCTGCCCCTTTTTTCTGGCCGCCGGTTTTCTGTTCGTCTGCCGCGTCCTTTTGGGCCGCTTCTTCTGGCGTCACGAATGTTTCGTCGTCCGGCTTCACACTGTTTTTACTGCCCGCCATATTCGCCTTTACCGTTTATATTTGTACTTATTCTGAGTGTAGCAAACACCGGTAGTTGCTACAATTGAGACATGCCGATTATAAATGATGCCGTGGCCCAGGATGCCGCGAAACACCTTTTAGAAGCCGACGCCGTGCTGCGCGCAGTGATTGCGCGGGCCGGTGCGTGCACCATCCGCCCGCACACCGACTACTACCAGGAGCTGGTCGACGCCATCATCAGCCAGCAGCTGAGCGTGCATGCCGCCCGTGCCATAGAGCAACGCTTCCGTGACCTGTTCGGCGGCCACTTCCCTGCTCCGGCCGAGATTTTGACGACCGATGTCGAAACGCTGCGCTCCTTAGGCTTTTCGCGCGCCAAAGCTTCATATGTCCTAGACCTGGCGCAGCACGTAGTCGACGGCAAAGTGCGGTTCGATGGGTTGGATTCCCTGACGAACGACGAAGTCATCGCTGAGCTCACGCCGGTAAAAGGCATCGGCGTTTGGACAGCGCACATGTTCCTGATGTTCTGCATGGGTCGCAGCGATGTGTTGCCGGTGGGCGACCTGGGCATCCGCAACGGCATCCGCGCTTTATATGGCTTCGAGAACGCACCCACGCCGGATGAGATTACCGCCCTCGCCGAGCAAAACCACTGGCACCCCTACGAATCCGTCGCCTCGTGGTACATCTGGCACTCCCTCGACAACACCCCTAATCTGTAAGCATTTACTTAATTTAAAATGTATGTTATAGTATAATCATGCGTACTAGCAGGGCAATCGCATATGCCCCTACATCCCCAGTAGATACTCCATGTATGCTGTACTCCTGCCCGCTTTCTTCAGGCTGGCCTTTATGCCTATCTTCCTCACTTTGTCTCCCCGGACTAC
>JBDHUJ010000036.1:0-13480 GCA_039809105.1 Saccharimonadales bacterium (SeqCode) | reverse complement strand
TCACACGAAAAGACCGGAAGCCCCCGCGAGAACAGCGGTCAAGCAACCACCTGCTGGGCTGGTGGAAGCGGCAGCGGAAAACGGTGTTCTAGGGTGGGGGGCTTAAGTTAACGGCAGTGAGGTCAAGCCCGGGGTGACAGAGTTTTAAGAGTCTAGGCTAGCCGACGACGCGGAAGACTTCGTCGAGAGTGGTTTCGCCGGCGCAGACTTTGAGTATGCCTTTTTGAAGCATAGTCAGCATGCCACTGCGGACGGCCGACGCTTCGATTTCCTGGGCCGAAAGCACGTGGTCGTGGCTTTCGAGTAGCGTACGAATTTCGCCGCTCATTATAAACTGCTCGCGGAGCGCCAACTGGCCTTGGTACCCGTACGGATTTTCGGGCGAAGAACCGGGTTTGTAGAGTTGTAGCGTGTGCAAGTCTGGCCACTGGTAGCCCTGCGGCAACGTTTCGAGCACACTCTGTATGGTTTGTAGCTCTGGCTCAGAGGGCGCATAGGCTTGTTTGGTAGTGTCGTCCAGTTTGCGTATAAGCCGCTGCGCCATTACTAGGCGTATGGCCGACACGAACAGCGGATTCTGACCGATGATGTCGCTCAGGCGCGTCAAAGCAGCCGCAGCCGAAGAGGCGTGGAAGGTGGCTAGCACCAAGTGACCGGTCAAGCTCGCCTGCAACGCCGTCCGAGACGTATCGGTGTCGCGAATCTCGCCCACCATGACAATGTCCGGGTCAAGTCGCAGGATAGCACGAAGCTTTTCGGCAAATCGACCGTCATTACCCGCCTGCGTACTGTTTATGGGTATCTGCACGATGCCGGGGAATTGGTATTCGACCGGGTCTTCGACGGTTATAATCTTGCGCTCGTCGCTCTTGAGCGAGTTGAGCATGCTGTACAGCGTAGTCGTTTTACCGGAACCGGTCGGACCGACGATGAGCACTAGACCGCTCGGCTTAGCGATTATGGCGTCCACCACCGCCCGCTCGTCCTCCGACAAACCAAGCCGGTCGAGGTTGTATCTGCTTTCGTCCATATTAAACAAACGCATCACGGCGTCGACACCATTTACCGTCGGCACCGTTTCCAGACGGACGTTCACGTCCACGTTCGTGCCGTCGGCCATGGTGACCTTCTGGGCAATGTGGCCCTGCTGGGCTTCGTCGGCGCTAGTACTGACATTGCCCGCCGAAGCGATGGCACTCATAAGTATGCGGTATTTGTCGTGCTGCAGTTTGGCCACCGGGTGCAGCACCCCGTCTATACGAAAGCGGATACGCGTGTGGTCGGTTTCGGTTTCGATGTGTATGTCGCTGGCGTTCAGGTTGTGCGCCTGGCTCACCAAATAGGCCAGCATGTCGTCGGCCCGGACCTGTTCGAGCATACCCGAGACCTGAGCTATGACCTGGTCGTTATTGCCAGTGTTTATCGATATGTCGTGGTAGACCACTTGCTTCGGTGGGTCGTACAACAGCATGTATTCGCGGTACCCTGTGTCGGAAATGAGATTAAAAGTAACCCGCTGGTCGGTAAACCGGCCGGTGAGCATATTCATGGTTTGCTGCGACGTCGTAGTGGTCATGCCGAAGAGAATGTTACTTTGGTCGGCGTGAATGGGGATGACACGCAAACGGTGCAGCTCATCGAGCGACAGTATGTCTTTGAACAGTGGTTTTTCGGCAAGCTTCGAGGTGTCCAAGTACGTGGTGCCTAAAATTTGGGCACGACGCTGGGTAGACTGCTCCTCGTCCAGTCGGGCATCTTGACTCATACCACCCATTATAACCATGAGGGCTATAATGGGAAACACTAAATTCCAAAATCTAAATCACAAACAAATTCCAATCGTTAAACCCTAAACAATCTGCGTAGATTTGGAACTTGAAATTTGGAACTTTAGATATTGTTTGAAATTTGTGATTTGGAACTTGGAGCTTTCCCGAGTGGTCATTTACACTAGGGTGATGCGAGAGATTGTTTTATTGGTACATGACGTACGGAGCACCCACAATGTGGGGTCACTGCTACGCACCGCCGAAGGGTTGGGCGTTTCGCATGTGTACTTCAGTGGCTACACGCCGTTCCCACAGTTAGATGCCAACGACCCTCGTTTACCTCACTTGGCCGCCAAAATCGACGCCCAAATACACAAAACCGCGCTCGACGCCGAAGAGCTTGTGCCATGGAGTGTCGACAGCGATGTCGTCGGGCGCATTCGGCAACTGAAGGCGGATGGTTATGTCGTGGTCGCGCTCGAGCAAGCACCAAACAGTGTAGAACTGCCTAGCTACCAACCACCAGAGAAGGTTGCCATACTGCTCGGCCGAGAAGTCGAAGGCATAGAGCCGGAGCTACTGCAGCTCTGCGACACCACGCTCGAAATACCGATGTTCGGTCGTAAAGAATCGTTCAATGTCGTGCAGGCTGCAGCTATGGTGCTGTACGCTTGCCGCTTTGCTGAACCAAACTCTAAATTCTAAGCACTAAACTCTAAACAAGCTCGAATGAACAAAACCCTAATGTTCAAACGGGCTCAGCTGTGCACGTGTTTTGGTAATTTGAGCATTTGAATTTGGAATTTGTTTAGAACTTAGGGTTTATGGTTATGTTATAGTTGTAGATAGCATAATCATAAAAATATGACACTTACCAAAACCCCAGCCAAACGCCCCACCGCAACCCACAAAAAACGGCACGGCCAACACCACAAACAAGACACGCACCACTACGCCAAGCACTACTGGCCATACCTGCCGCTTTTGCTCGTCGTGATGCTCGGGCTGGTGCTGAATATCTTTATCGGCCGCGCCAACCACGATGTGCTCGGCTATGCGACAAATGTCAGCGGCAAGGTGCTGCTCGATGAGACAAATGCCGAGCGCACCAAGACCAGTGAATCCAACCTGGCACTCAGTAGCGTCCTGAGCCAAGCTGCACAAGACAAAGCCAACGACATGGCCGCCCGGAACTACTGGGACCACGTCACACCAGACGGCAAGCAGCCGTGGGCGTTCATAGACGCCGTGGGGTACAAGTACGAAACAGCCGGCGAAAACCTGGCGTACGGCTTCGGTACCAGCGACCAGATAGTACAGGCCTGGATGCACAGCCCCGAACACCGCGACAACATTTTGAACGCTGGGTATAGCGAAGTCGGGTTCGCCACCGCTAATGCAGTCAACTTCCGTGGCGAAGGCCCCGCTACCATCGTCGTTGCCCTCTACGCCAAGCCAGTCGGCGTAACCGTAACCGCTATGGTCCGCGGCCCAGAGGTATTGCCCGCCAGTGTTACCGTCGCCACCGAAACCCAAAAAGTCTCGCGCTTTGACACCATAGTCGCCAACCGCGGCCTGCAGCTGAGCCTAGCTGCCCTACTCGGTGCTGCGGCCGTCTTGCTCATCATCCGCCACGGCCGTGCCTGGCACCGCGTGTTGGTCCGTGGCGAGCGCTTCGTGCTACACCATCCATTCGTCGATATGTTCCTGGTCGCCGCCATCGTCATGGCTGTCATCCTCGCCCCCATCGCCGGCAACATACTTTAGTGAGCTGGGTCGCCATCATTGACTTTTACGGTATGTACATGTCATAACATGTAGCATGCCTCGAACACCACACGAACGGCTCTACGACTTAGCTCACACTATTCATCGTCAAGCGGTACAGGAATACCTATCAGACCACGGCCAGCCAGTAGATAAATGGCACTCCGGAGTCGCCAGTAGGGCCATGAACATTGTTATGGGCCTGGAAAATACTGTAGAAGATGGTGGACTTGCATACGATTCATCCGACTGGCCAGACTGGTCTACAGTAGACCTAGACGGTGGTGAAGCTGGCGACCCAAAAAACAAACCCATCTACCCCATCCGACTCCTAGGCGCCACTGGTATAAGCCTGCTTTCTCTGCACACATTGGAGCACGACAACCCCTGGCCAGAAAACCGAGACTACAGAAAACCAGACTGAAGCAGTGAGGTTGACGCCCCAAATAGGCGGCTGTCCCTCCAGCTGCATTACGCCCAGCCAGCGCACATGCGACACCCTCGCCACGGCAAACCAGCACAACAAGCAACGGTATTCCTAAGAAAGGGCTTGACGCCTATTGCTATACGCGACGAGGATATGGAGTTCAGTGCCAGCGTAAGTCGCGTCCCGACAGCTAGCCGACACAGTATCGACAGAGTGCGCCTTGACGTAGGGTCGGACGCTATCGGGACGCTGTCGGACGAAGCGTGCGTTACGACCATGTGGGCGCTGCGAGCCGCTAGAAGGCGCCTCAAGACACTTGGCTTCATAACCGAACAGTAACCTAACCAGCCAGCGCCAGCGGATATATTCCAGGGGCAGCCCCTGGAATGTAGTGTTTTGAGGGATGGGCGTACGCTATATGTGGTGGTTTATTGCAGAATGACGTTGGTGGGGCCGACGAGGTCACGGAGGAGGGTCAGGGCGTCTTCGTCGGCGCGCATGCGGGTCGGGAGCTTGACGGCTTGTTTGCTGGGGCCGATGACGAGGACCACTTCGCTGTCGCCCTGCTGGCCGTCGATGGCAGACTTTAGCGACTGGAGCATGGCACTGTCGCTGCTATCGAGCAGGCGGATGTACACGCGGGCGGATTTGGGGTCGGCCGTTTTTTCGGCGCGGGCGGCGGCAACGGCTGCGGCCAGCGCGCTGCCCTTTCGCTTGCCAACCTTTATTTCGCGCTGTTTGCGCCCAGTCGTCTGGTAGGCGGCCGCTTGCTCGTGGGTGACTTCGCGGGCATCGTCGACCAGTATCTTTACTTCGGTCGTCATGTTGCCTTCGCGGTCTTTGGCGTTCACCTTGCCACGGACTATTACCACCCGGTCGCGCTCCCACAGCCCGGTTGTCTGCTGGTAGGTACTGGGGAATAGGATTATTTCAGTTTCGCCGAATTCGTCTTCCAGCTTCACGAACGCCATTTTCTGGCCGTTTTTGGTCACTATCTCGCGGAAGTCGGTTATGACCCCGCCGATGACGACTTGTTTCGTGTCGTGCTCGGGCTTGAGTGTATTCAGCGGCAGCGTCTGTTCGGCAAGCAACACAGAGAACGCTTCGAGCGGCTGCTGGCTCAGGTACAGCCCCAGCAGTTCGCGCTCCCACCCAAGCAGTTCGCGCGGGCCAAACTTCGCCGGAGGCGCGTCGAGCTTCAGCGTTGGTTTGTGGTTCATAGCATCGTCGATGATATTGCCGAATAGGTCGGTCTGACCACTGGCTTTTTGCTTGGCCAGGCGCTGGCCATAGGCGATGATAAGGTCCATATTGTGCAGCAGCGTGCTACGGTCGCCAAAGCGGTCGAATCCGCCGGCTTTGACCAGGCTTTCTATGGCTTTGCGATTTACGACGCGCGTGTTGACCGCGCCGATGAAGTCCTCCAGTGTTTCGAACTTGCCATGCTCTTTGCGCGCCCGGATTATCTCTTCCACAGCGCCGCTACCGACGTTCTTGATGGCGTTCATGCCGAAACGGATTTTATTCTCTTCCTTTAGCACCGCAAATTCACCGAACGATTCGTTGACGTCCGGCGACAGCACGGGGATGCCCATCTTTTTGCACTCCGAAATCTCAATCGCCAGGCGGTCGGTGTCGTCGTAATCGCTGGTCATCAGGGCTGCCATAAAGGCCGCCGGGTAGTGCGCCTTCAGGTACGCAGTTTGATAGGCAATGAGCCCGTAGCAGGCGGCGTGCGACTTGTTGAAACAGTAGTTGGCGAATTCTTCCAGCTGCGCCCAGAACTTTTCGGCCAGGGCTTCGGTAGCGCCGCCGTGTTCGACCGCGCCCTTTACGAAATCGACCTTCACTTTGCGCATCAGGTCAATTTTCTTTTTGCCCACGGCCTTGCGCAGCGTGTCGGCCTGGCCGCCGGTAAACCCGCACCATTCCTTGGAAATCTGCATGAACTGTTCCTGGTAGACCAAGATGCCGTAGGTGTTTTTGAGCGAATTTTCCAGCCCACTGTGCAAGTACGTTATGTCTTCGCGGCCATGTTTGCGGTTGATGAAACTATCTATGAACTGCATCGGCCCCGGCCGGTACAGCGCAACCATAGCCACGATGTCTTCGAAGCTGGTCGGTTTGAGCTCCTTCAGGTAGCGCTTCATGCCGGCAGATTCCAGCTGAAACACACCGGTAGTATCGCCGCGCTGGAACAGTTCATATGCCTTCTCGTCGTCCAGCGGGATGGTGTTGATGTCGATGTCGTTTTTGTACACCTTGCGGATGATACGGAGGGCGTTGTTGATGATAGTCAGGTTGGACAGGCCGAGGAAGTCCATCTTCAGCAGCCCCAACTCTTCTATCGGGCCCATAGGGTACTGGGTCGAAACCACGCCCTTCTGGGCCATTTCGAGCGGGGCAAATTTGACGATGTCGTCGGGCGCAATCACCACGCCCGCAGCGTGGATGCCGTGGCTGCGCACCGTGCCCTCGAGAATCAAGGCTTGGTCGATAACCATCTTGCTCGTTTCGTTGGTTTCGTATTCGCGCTTCAGGTCTGGGTCTTTGCGTATCGAATCAGCCAGGGGGATGTGGTGGCCCTGCACCGGCGCCGGAATCATCTTCGCCAGCCGGTCGGCGTCGCCGTAAGGCACTTGTAGCACGCGAGCCACGTCGCGGACGGCGTTACGGGCGAACATCCGGCCAAAGGTGACGATGTTGGCCACCCGCTCGGTGCCATACTTTTCGACGCAGTATTGTATGACTTCGTCGCGGCGGGTGTCCTGGATGTCGATGTCGACGTCAGGCATGCTTATGCGGTCGGGGTTCAGGAAGCGCTCGAACAGCAGGTCGTACTTCAGCGGGTCGAGTTCGGTAATCTTCAGCGCATACGAGATGATAGAGCCAGCAGCACTGCCGCGGCCCGGCCCGAAGACGATGCCGTTGTCTTTCCCCCAGCCGATAAAGTCGGAAATGATGAGGAAGTAGCCATTGAATCCCATGTTGTCGATGACACCCAGTTCGTACTCAGTGCGCTCCAGCACCCGCTTCGGCGTGTGTTTTTTGGCTTCCGGAATGCTGATGTCTTTGGCCGATTCTTCGGTGAGGTCGCCATAGCGCCAGCTTAGCCCGCGGTACACCAGCTTGTGCAGGTACGATTTTTCGTCTTCGCCTTCTGGCACCGGAAACTTCGGGATTAAGATTTTGCCGAGCTCTATTTCTACGTTGCAGCGGTCGGCAATGGCCTTGGTGTTCGTGATAACTTCGGGGTGGTCCTTGCCCCACCGCTTTATAATCTCGTTCGGTTCCTCGACGTGTAGCGGGTAGTCCTTCAAAGACATGCGCTTTTCGTCGCTCAGGAACGCGCCGGTACCGACGCACAGCAGAATCTCGTGGGCGTCTTGGTCTTCGTGCTTCAGGTAGTGGGCATCGCAGGTTACGACGACCGGTATGCCGAGCTCCTTGGCGACCTTTAGTGCGCCCTCGTTCACCACACGCTGCTCTTCACTGTGCAGTGGGTTTTCCGGGTGGCCGTGGTCCTGGATTTCTATGTAGTAGCGGTCGCCGAAAATGCTCTTGTACCACTTGGCGACGTCCAGCGCCCGCTCGTGGTGCTCGACCTCGAGCGCATCGCCCAGCTCGCCACCCATGCAGGCACTGAGGGCAATCACGCCTTCGTTGTATTTTTCGAGCAGGTCGTGGTCGATACGCGGGAAGTAGTACATACCGTGCAGGTTGGCCGTGGTGCTCAGCTGCATCAGGTTCTGGTAGCCCTTGTTGTTCATGGCCAGCAGAATCAGGTGATAGCGGTTCTTGTCTTTCTGGGGGTCTTTGTCGGTGTGTTTGCGGGCAGCGACGTAGGTTTCGATGCCGATGATGGGCTTTATGCCGTTTTCTGTCGCCGTCTTGTAAAATTCGATGGTGCCGCTCAGCGTTCCGTGGTCGGTCATCGCCACCGCTTCCATGCCACTTTCTTTGGCAAAGGTAATCAGGTCCGGAATCTTCGTCAGACCGTCGAGCAAACTAAACTGCGTATGGTTGTGCAGATGTACGTAATCAGATGGCTTTAGCCCTGCCATAACTTCCCCATTGAGACTCTTCTATCAGAGACATTACCCTCAAGCTTTCTCCCTAAATTATACCCCAAAACGCTCTAAGCGTGGTTTTAACATTCACAACAGACTGGATAACTTGCCGGTGCTATACTTACTTTATGAGCAATGAAGCTGTTGCAACCAGGAAAGATATCGACGAAGTCATCGGCATCGTCAAAGATTTCATGCAGGCGACAGATAGCCGGTTCAACAAGCTGGAAGAAGGTCAGTTGAAGCTGGAGGCTCAGCAGTTCAGACTTGAGGCGAAATTCGATGAGTTCCACGAAGAAGTGGTCGATTTAAAACGCTCCCACGACCATCTGGCGCGCACTATCGACAAATTTATTACCCGCATCGACGGTTACGAAACTGAGCAGGTCGCCCGCGACCGTCAGTTCGAACGTTTGCTCGACTGGGCTCGCAAAGTCTCCGCCAAAACCGGCATCCCCCTCGAAAACCTATAAAAGATTAGCTAGTAGCTTCGGTGTCAGTTCAACGAGAGACGAGAGCGTGAGGTCGGCGGCAGAAGTGTCTTGCTCGGCAGCAGAGGGATTTTTGACCGCGATACAATAACACCCAGCCGCTTTTGCAGACTCGACACCAGACCTTGCATCTTCTATGACGAGACATTCTCGTGGCGACACGCCAAGGCGTTCGGCAACCAGCAGATACGTATCTGGCGCAGGCTTACCGTGCGCGATTTGGTCACCAGTTACGGTTACTTGAAAATATCGTTCAACATCAAGCAATTTTAAAACGGTCGCTAAGTAGTCATTGTCGTTCGAGGCGCCTATTGAAGTACCGATGCCCAAACGCAAGCCCTTCTCGCTAAAATAGCGTATCGAGCTAACGACGCCCGGCAGTTCTTTGAGTTGAGTCTTAGCAATGTCCAAGAACAAGACTGTTTTTTCGGCCAGAAAGTCAGTAGCCGCTAAAGGGAGTGTCAGTTCAGTCACCATTCCTTCAGCAATCACAATCGGCTTTTTACCTGCCATGGTTGCCAAAAACTCTTCAGGCAAATCATCCAGCTTGTGGCCATACCCATGAAGCGCCTCATCCCACGCCCTGACATGCAGCGGCTCGGAGTCCACCATCGTCCCATCCACGTCATAGATTACTGCTTTGATATTCATTTACCCTAGTATACCAAGCAAACCCATCGAACTAACAGATGTAATTTTTGTGTATACATGACTTTTATGGTATAGTATAAAGATATGCATATTGTTGCAGAGACACTGGCGGTTGTGGATAGGCCGAACCCGGAAACGGGTGAGTTAGAGATTCTTATGGGACAACCGTTGCGCAACGAATGGAGCAACTACTTCAACTTCTCTGGCGGCGAAGCCGAACCGGGCGAACTTTTGCGACCCGCAGCTGCCCGAGAGCTCAAAGAAGAAACAGGCGTCGATATACCCGCCGAGCAGCTCCAGGAACTTGGCAAACTAGTTATTTACGACCTCCGTCCTCACAAGCTACGTTTTGGTACGGTGGCAATTTTTGGTGCACACCTAGACTACGACCCGCCCTTAACCCCAAAGCCAGACGAGTTCGACTGCCTGTGGGTCAACCCCAAAGACCGCAACATATTGCTCAACATGCCACCCGACGTGCCACGCTGGCTGCCACTAGTCTACAGAGAACCGTTCACACCCTTCATTTGTGTAAAAACCGTGACGATACCGGCGGCAGCCACTTTACTACCGGCTTGCTTTTGCCCGGTCAGCAATCTATCCAAGTAAACGAATTCGCCCGTAATCTGTAAAGCTAGAGTTCTTCGGGGAGGCGGTTGAGGGATGCGGGGTGCCAGAGAGTGCCGTTGTGGGTGAAGAGGTTGGCGGAGGCGTTGTCTATTTCGGTTTGGTAGGTTTGCAAGCGCGACCAGCCCAGGAGCAGCGAGGCCGCGTACTTTATAGTGCCGCCGTGGGCGTAGACGAAGTGCGGGCCAGGTTCGGCGCTCGGTCCGGTGAAGTGCAAGTCCATCCAGTCTAGCGCGCGCCTGCCGACTTCGTTCATGGACTCGCCGCCTTGCAGTTTGAAGTCTTTGCCCAGCCGCTCTATATCTGCCAGCACCTGCGGTGTGTACACTTCGGCCCGCGGACGGCCTTCGGCTGTGCCCTGCCCTAGTTCTAATATTTCTTCGTAGGTGGCCGGTTCTATGTCGAGCCCCATTTCGGCCAGCGAAATCCGCGCTGTCGCGATGGCTCGCGTCGCGGTCGAGGCCGAGACCGAGGTCGGGAAGATACCTCGGCGCAGTAGGGCGCGGCCGAGTTCTCTTGCCTGCTCTTCGCCCTCCGGCGTCAGTTCTGCCTCGTTGCTGCGGCCGCCCACCAGCCAAGGTTTAACATTTACTACCGTCTGCGCGTGCCGAAACATGTACACTTCGGTGTAGTTTTGCTGTTTTGTCATAAAAAAGCCCCCGTTTCCGGGGCTGTCTATAATTTGCAACCTCTTTTAAAGTATTACATTATACCCCTTACGTCAATACCTAGTGATTCCGACGGCAGGCCGAGAGATACCAGCTATGGGTATACAAGGCCTTGGACTGCACGGCCGATGGCCGCATTGTGCTCATTTATATCCGCCATGCGGGCCGCAATTTGTTCTGTTACTCGCGCCACGGGGTTACATATTACATCTGTTTGCTGGTTTAGTTGTGGGCAGCCCGTTAGCTTACAGGAAAACACTATAGCTCTTTCGTCTAGCACTTCTCTAGTAAGCCCACACTTTTCGCCTTCCCGAATCCCACTATTGTCACAGTCTTGGGTCGCCTGGGCCATGTCTGGGGCGCCTACCTCGCCTAGGTCGATGTCATAATCCTGCAAGGTACCAATTTCGTAGTCTTCAAAGGTAATCACTCCTCGTGATTCTTGTGTCATTTCTGCCATGGTCAAAATTATTTTTTGAGGTATTCGCGGAGGTGTTCGATGGCTTTGGTAGCGTCGTTGATGGCCTTTTTGAGGTCTTTGTCGTCGGTTTCGCCGTCGTGCAACATACTCAGCACTTCGCGGGCCTTTTGTTTGGCGTCACGGCCCTTGTCGAGCGCAGCGCTGACGTCTTTGCGGTTCGTGAACGAGCTTATCCGGTCGCTGACTTCGTCGATGATGTCGGTGAGTTCGGTATGGAGCTTCTTGAGTTGCTTTTCGGCAGCCGCATAGGTTTCGGTAGCTTTATCTTTTATATCCTGACGGGTTTCGCGGCCGCTCTTGGGTGCAGTCAGTATGCCGGCTATGTAGCCGAGGATGGCGGTTATGGCGGCACCGATGGCGACTTTTCTTATGACATCGCTGTTGCTAGATTCTTGCTGCTTGCTGCTTCTGAACATACCGGCCTCCTTACTTCTTGTCCTTATTTACGAAGTTTGAAAAAATCTTCAAAATGTTGACAGCGTTGGCATTACGGCGAAATGCCTCGGTAACTTCGTCTACCGACTCTGCTGCTGTATCTACGATGTGCTCGCCCTTGGCAGCCACAGCGCGCAAGGTGTTCAGGAGCTTTATGACGAGTATAGTGGCCGCTATGGCCAGGCCGAGGAAAATGGCCAGGAAGGTACTAAGGATAATAACGAGGGTTTGGTATGCGACATCTGGATTCATACAGTTACTATACCATATTTCGCACCCAGCGCAGCAGTTAGTTTTCTAACACTTTAGCTGAAACGCTAAAGTGTTAGAAAACTGTGTTTTCGATTATCGTCAGACAAACCCTGAAGGGTTTTTCTACGGTCGCCGCGGCGACCTACTTTTCCGTACTGCACCCATACGACTTGGCCTCTTACGCCTTTAAGTAAGATAGGGCAACCACACATTGCGTTATTCTGAACCAGGGAGGCTTACTGGACGATATTCCAGTTCTGGTTTATGCCACCGCTGCAATCCCATATTTGGATTTTGTTACCGTTGGCACCGCCACCGTTGGTGTCAACGTCCAAACAACGATTAGCATATTGTGAACGGAAGGTGCCGTTAGTACCGCGGGTCCATTTTTGGTTCGCACCGCCGCTACAGTCCCACATATGGACTTTATTGCCGTTCACGCCCCCACCATTGGTGTCGACATCTAAGCAGCGGTTACCGTAGCTGGAACGGATAGTCCCGTCGGAATTCAGTGTCCACCGCTGGTTGGCGTTGCCTACGCAGTCCCATAGCTGGACCTTATTGCCATTCACCCCGCCACCGTTCGTGTCGACGTCTAGGCAGCGTCCGCCGTACTGTGTCTGCAGCAAGCTCCCGCTAGGAGTCGGCGTTGGGGTTGGGGTCGGAGTGGCCGGTACGGGCTCAAAGATGCTATTGGCCGCGCCCCATGAAAGCGTCTGTGCGGTAAAGCCATTACCCACGAACTGGCGGCCCGTACCGTCAATATTCATCGTGTAGAGTTTCGGACTATTGAGGTCGTACATATATGCGAACCGTGTGCCATCCGGCGAAAATGCGTAATCCATTATGGTGGCGTTCGCGTCTGCGACCAGAAGCTTCAGTCCAGTCAAACTGGTCGAAATACGGTACAAGCCTTGGCTACCGCAGCCGATGTACACCAGCATCCAGGAGCTAGTTACCGAAGGCATGACGGCGTCATTGATAGACGTTACGCAGCCGCTGTTGCCATTACTCTGGCCAGCGGGCAGGTTTGCTACCGTTATACAACCGTTCCCGGTGCCGTCGGTCTGAATGGTACAGACCTTGTTTTCCTGCGCATACAGCAACTTAGTGTTCGAAACCCAGGCTATCCGCTGGCTTTGAGAGCCATTGGGGATGGTTACCCGGCGGCTGCTTGTGCCATTCGCAGCCAGGACCATGACGTCGTACGCGCCGTTCCCATGACCGATCGGCATAGCTATCTGCGAACTGTCGCGCGACCACGTCATCCGTGATGCCAAATACGACCGGTCCGCCCCGAGGGCCGCAACGGCAATCCGCTGCGTCCCGTCGACATTCGTGGTCACAATGGTACCGGGCATGTTTTTCGGTTCAAACGCCAGCCGTTGGCCGTTCGGCGATATGGTCAGCGTGTTGTTCGATGCGTTCACCGCACTGCTAATGGTGACCTTCTTGCCGTCCGGGTTGACGGCAGTATTCCCTACCACCATCCAGGTCGATTGCGTGGCCGCTGCAGCCTCACTGGCGTTGACCAATGTCGCAGCTAAGCTACCTAGTCCCACCACTGCAGCCACGAAAGCTAGTAGCATTGTACGTTTTAGGTTTGTATACAGATAGCTCGTCATGGGCATACTCCTCTGTTTACTTGCAAACACGCACTCTAGGTACGTCTTGTCTATTAAACGGAAGTTTACCGTTCAGGTCAACATTATGTTGTATATGGTTCAGTCAACTAACACGGAACAAGCGTAAACCGCAGGTATTCGGTAGGACTCGCAAACAGCTCCGGGTTGTTGGCCCGGGCCATCCATTCACGGCAGAAATCCTCCAGCCGGCGGGTCA
>JBDHUJ010000035.1:0-14863 GCA_039809105.1 Saccharimonadales bacterium (SeqCode) | reverse complement strand
GACTCATGCAAAAAGCCCCAAGCATACACTGTATACTCGGGGCTTTTTCGGTGCCAACGGAAAAGTCAAACTTTTGCAAGTCACACCAGTGGAACTGGTGGATTACCTTTGGGGGTATTTACTTTTGGGAATGCACACTAAGGACCCTAGTAGCGAACCTGCCCGTCCAGGATTGGGCCGTAGCTATAACATCAACGAAGCACGGCGTGTTGCAGATTTCATTGCCGCAACACGCATCGGCTCTCCTGGAAGATACGGCTTGCTTCTCAACATGCTTGGCACTCAAGTAGTCAAAAGCCCATTTTCGAGCCACCTAGACGAGCGGACGCAGCTCATCGCGCTTTCGACAGTACCAGACAGTCGCAAAGCTACCCTTAGTCGTCTTACTGACCTAAATATCGGTGAGGTTATGCCCGTATACGTGGACCTGCTTGAACGGGGCCACGCGTAACACATTTCGTACGATAAAGTCTAGTATCTATCGACCGGCGAGATAAAAGAGTGCCCAAGACCAACGTCACAAGATGTGGAGGTTCAAGCCCTCTCGTCCGTGCTAGGCGAAACAAACCCCACGAGGGGCTTTTGTTTTGCAAAAAATACCCACACCTAAAGCGTTTATGCTATCATAGGCTCTAGACATGAAACAGCAGAAACTGACACTGGTGAGGAGTGGTTACGGTGAGTAAAGTCGCGCATTATCTGCAGGAGCATTTGTTAGGAGAGGTCATGACGAGCGCCGACGCGCGCAAGTACTTCGCGACCGACGGCAGCATTTTTACCGTCACGCCAAGCATCGTGCTGTACCCCCGCAACGAAAACGATGTCCGCAAAACCGCCCGTTTCGCCTGGCAGCTGGCCGAGCGCGGCCGCATAATCCCGCTTACGTGCCGCGGTAGTGGCACCGACCAAGGCGGCGCAGCACTGGGCGAAGGCATCATGATGGTCTTCCCAGCCCACATGAACCGCATCGTCGAGCTTGACCCGAAGAGCGGCGTGGTTGTCGTAGAACCCGGCCTGAACTACGGCCGCTTGGAGCAGACACTGCACACCCACGACCGTTTTCTGCCGCCATACCCGGCCAGCTACGAGTACAGCACCATCGGCGGCGCGTTGGCGAACAATGCCAGCGGCGAAAAGAGCCACAAATACGGCTCGACCCGTGATTTCGTAAAGTCTTTGCGTGTCGTGCTCGCGAACGGCGAAGTCATAGAGACGTTCCGGCTCAGCAAGCGCGAACTCAGCAAAAAACTCGGCCTCAGCACGTTTGAAGGCGAAATCTACCGCGCCCTCGATACGCTTATAGAAGAAAACCGCGATGCCGTCGAAAAACTCCGCTTGGATGTTTCCAAAAATACCGCGGGCTACGCGCTGGCGAGCGTCAAGGACCCAGATGGCAGTTTTGACCTCACGCCGCTGCTCGTGGGCAGCCAGGGCACGCTCGGCATCATCACCGAAGCGACGCTGGAAACCGAAAGCTACAACCCCGACACCACGCTCTACATGGCCGAGTTCGACAGCCTGACCAAAGCCGAGCAGGCCATCATGCAGCTGCGCGGGCTCAAAGACCTGCCGTCGGCCATAGAAATGGTAGACGGCCAGTTGCTGGAACTCGTCCACCGGCTGAACCCGAACCAGCTGAAGGGCATCGTCAGCACGCCGTTCGCCAAAGTCGTCTTGCTGGTGGAATTCGAAGGAGCAGGGGACCGCAAGCTCAAAAAAACGCTCAAGCAGGCCGAAAAGATTCTCGACGAATACAGCCAGACATTCGTGCACGAAGAAGACCCCGAAGCCCAATCACGTCTCTGGAAAATCCGTCACGCCTCGGCCAGCGTCGTCGCGCACAGCGAAGGCCAGCTCAAAGCCGTGCCGATAATAGAAGACGGCGTCGTGCCGGCCGACAAGTTCGAAACCTACGTTACCGGTGTCTACAAACTCTTCGCCGCCGCCAAGCTGCAGGTCGCCGTCTGGGGCCACGCTGGCGACGGCAACTTGCACATGCAGCCGTTCCTCGACCTGAGCCAGCTCGGCGACCGCCAGAAGGCCTTCAAGCTCATCGACGAATACTATAAACTGGTCATTTCGCTCGGCGGCACCACCAGCGGCGAGCACGGCGACGGCCGCCTGCGCGCGCCCTACCTCCCCCTGCTATACGGCTCCGAAGGTTACGCCCTCCTCAAGCGCGTCAAGCACATTTTCGACCCGTACGCCACCCTGAACCCCGGCGTCAAAATAGACGTCACCCTCGACGACATAAAGCCCCTGGTTCGTAACACCTACACCATGGACCACCTCTACGACCACATGCCCCGCTCGTAAAGAACACTACTAAATAGGTCCGGCTCTCACTTTTGAAAAGCAAGTTGCGCCATGAGCACAAGTTGGGCACAATGCCTAATTGCCATCGGAGAGGCTTTCGGCGGTACATATCCAGGGTCTGTTTGGTGAAGCGCTTTTATAACTTTTAGCTCACGGTCTTGGGCAGCAGCGCACGACTTAACGACTCTTCCCGTTTCCTGATTCGTATCAATTTCGTACCATTTCTCGGGCTTAGAGCTGAGTATCTTTCCTCTCGGCCCTAAAGTTTGTGCGACTCGCTGCACATAAGTATAGTTAACTTGGTCGTCACGGAGCATACTAGCCATGAGTGTATATCCTCGCTTACGGGCATACCTGCGACTTATCAGGTCAAAAGTCATCTGCCAACCATAATTAATCGGCAATCCACTTGATACATCAGGTTCAAGACTAAACGACGGACTCTGTATGATTAGTCCACCATCATAAGATGGCGAGCGGTAAATTTCGAAGGGCATATCACGTCTTTTACCAAAAGTGTACATACCGGCTCGGGCCAAAGCGATGCGAAGGAGTTGCTGTCGGATTTCATCGGTCGTATTGCAAACCAGTTGTTCGTCTGGGGTTAGCGGTTCTTCACCCACCTCACCGCTAGCGACCATGTCGTGCCATTCTTGGGCGGACTGTCTTTGTACTTGCTTAGCTAAATCTCTATCTGTCATAGTTGCCCTAGATTATCTCAGGGAATTTTTACATTCGCAAGCAAGCGCGGTTTGAGTACCAAGCAAAAAGCCTACCTGGCGGTAGACTCTTTGTTTGGTGGGTGATGAGGGACTCGAACCCCCGACCCTCTCGGTGTAAACGAGATGCTCTAGCCAACTGAGCTAATCACCCTGGTGCGGACGAGAGGACTTGAACCTCCAAGCCTTGCGGCACATGCACCTCAAGCATGCGCGTATACCAATTCCGCCACGTCCGCATAGAGGTAAAGTACTGCTACTATAACACCGTCCTGATATTGCACATGACGCACTACGGGTATACGCATAATTTGCGTTCACGCAGCCGCCACCTCCGTTTGCTCACAAGATAGTTTGTTAAATAACCTCGCTATCTTATCTGTTTTTCTGAAATTTTTCAAGTCCGAACGTAGAACCGGAACCATAAGCTACATCTGTTGCGCGTTGCGTGAAGACTGGAATTTTGGTATACATAGTAGACGATGGCGAAAATAATTCCTCACAAGCCGCTGCTCGTTATGCTCTACGGGTACCCCGGGTCGGGCAAAAGCTATGTAGCCCGCCAACTGTGCGAGACTATTCAGGCCGCACACATCCAAGATGACCGTATACGCACCGAACTCTTCGAAAACCCCAGCTACAGCAAGCAGGAAAACCACGTCGTCAATAGTCTTATGACCTACATGACGACCGAGTTCCTGAACGCCGGCGTCAGCGTCGTGTTCGACACCAACGCCTTGCGCGCCAGCCAGCGCATCGGCCTGCGCAACCTTGCACTGAAAGCCAAGGCCGAGTCGGTGCTTATCTGGCTGCAGATAGACCCAGATACAGCCCTCGGACGCGCCAGCAAACGCGACAAGCGTAAAGCAGATGACCGCTACAGCCCGGCCATCGACCGCGGCCGGTTCGAGCAGCTCAGCACCGGCATGCAGAACCCCAGCGGCACCGAACAGTACATCGTCGTCAGCGGCAAACACAACTTTACGACGCAGCGCAGCGCCATCTTGCGCCGCCTACAAGAGCTCAAACTCATAAACCTGGACCCGAACTCTGCCGCGCAAGTTATCAAACCAGGCCTCGTAAATCTTATCCCGAACCCTATGGCTGGCCGCGTTGACCTGTCCCGCCGCAACATCAACATCCGCTAACACAGTTAGAAAATTCTAAGTTCTAAGCCCTAAATTCTAAACAAATTCCAAATTCAAAGGTTACCATGTTCAAAACACTTGCATCCACGAGCTGTTTTGAACATTTGCGTTTTGTTCATTTGAGCTTGTTTAGAACTTAGGGTTTAGAGCTTACCAACACCGGTGTTGGTTGAGTAGTATAATAAGAACTGATTTATGGCAACAAAGAAAATCCAGCTTGAGGGTGTTGGGCCGGTAACGCTCGTGAAGTCGGCACAGAGTCGTAACCTGCGGCTCACCGTGACCGCAAACGGCATACGGGTGAGTATGCCGCGCTGGACGCCGTTCAGTGCGGGTAAGGCGTTTGCCGAACACCATTCCGAATGGATACAACGTGAGCTCGCCAAACGGCCGGCCGCTCAGCTCGAAGCCGGCCAGCGCATAGGCAAACTGCACTATCTACGGTTCGAGCAAATTCTAGACGGCAAACCGGCGACCAGCCGCGTGACCGGCACAGAGGTCGTCGTACGTTTGCAACACGACGAGCACATAGAAGACCCGGAAGTGCAGCAAAGGGCCGTTACAGCCGCTGCACGAGCCCTCAAGCGCGAAGCCGAGCAGTTACTACCACCACGCCTGCGCGCCTTGTCAGAAAAACATGGGCTCGGCTACAAAAGCGTCAGCGTCAAATCGCTCAAACGCCGCTGGGGCAGCTGCGACAACCAGAAAAACATCGTCTTCAACCTGTACCTTATGGACCTTTCCTGGGAGTATATCGACTACGTCATCTGCCACGAACTGACCCACACCGTACACATGAACCACGGACCTGAGTTCTGGAAACTCCTGACGCAGCTGAACCCGCGCGCCCGCGACATCAGCCGCCAGCTCCGTAACCACCAACCCACCGTCGGCAATTAGAATAAAGAAGGAGGAAGATAGAAGGTAGGGGGATTTCGCCCTTCATGCTTCCTTCTATCTTCTTAATTCTCCTTTCGCTATACTAGGCTTATGGTAAAAAAACCCGCCGCCCCCAAACACGCCTCATCGGCTGCACTCGAGCACGAACGCCTCAACAGCCTCATCGGCAGCATGGCCGACGGCGTCATCGCCGTCGATGACCACATAGAGGTGGTCATGTACAACGGTGCCGCCCTCAACATCCTCGACCTGAACGGCAGCATACGGGGCCGCCACTTGCGCCGGGTGCTACGACCGTTCGATAACAACGGCCAGCCCGTCGATATAGAAACCATGGTGCACGAGACCAAAATCCCCACCACCAGCCGCGACCTGCTGCTGCACTATGGCGATGGCAGCCGCGCCAACCTGTATCTTTCCATTGCCCCCGTCCACCTCGGGTATGGCGCCGGTGGCGACCAAGGGCACGTTCTGCTCATCCGCGATATTACCCGCGAAAAATCGCTCGAAGAGGAGCGGGACGAGTTCATCAGTGTCGTCAGCCACGAACTGCGCACGCCCATCGCTATAACAGAGGGGAACATCAGCAACGCCCAGTACATTGCCCAGCGTACTGGCGACGTGGCCCAAATCCGTGAGGCGCTCAAGAGCGCGCACGACCAGATACTCTTTCTCTCCGGCCTCGTGAACGACCTGGCGACGCTCTCGCGCGCCGAGCGGGGCGCTATAGAACTGGAAATCGAACCCATAAATCCGCACCAGCTGGTCGAAGATTTGGCCGCCAGCTACCGGAGCGACGCCGCAGAAAAAGGCTTGGAGCTCCTGACCGAATTCGACCCGCATCTCGAAAGCCTGCACTCCAGTGCGCTGTATGTCCGGGAAATCCTGCAGAATTTCGTCACGAACGCCATAAAATACACCGAGACCGGCAGCGTGACCGTTGCCGCATATGCCGACCCCAAAGGCGTCCGGTTCACCGTGACCGATACCGGCATCGGCATCAGCAAAGCCGACCAAGAGAAAGTCTTCGACAAATTCTTCCGCAGCGAAGATTTCCGCACCCGCCATACCAATGGCACCGGTCTGGGGTTATACGTAACCACCAAGTTGGCACGGCTGCTGCACGCCGACATAACCGTCGCCAGCGAACTCAATCAAGGCTCGACCTTCATCATCTTCATCCCGAATCTGCAGTAGACTGTTCGTCCAGCTGCCGGGCGCAACACTCCAAAACCCGCATACCGACAGCAGTAACCAAAAAGGCCGCAGACACACTGGCCAGTTCTGCCTCCACCAAGGTGCCGGGGGCTTCAAAAGCAGGTATATATGCCAACGCTGCCGCACCGAGTGACACATTCCTCACGTCCCGCGCAAAACCGGTGAATCTCTCGTAAATACTCACTATTTATGACTTTCGACAGGCGGTAGTTCAGGGAGGTGCGGTTCGACCCGCATAACCGGGATACAGATGTTACGGCCCTTCCAGTCGACCGTGTCGAATTCGTATTTATACAGCGAGACGTGCAGCATGACCAGGTCTGTCAGCACCGCGACCGGGAAGAGCATCCAAGCGAACGCCGGATTGTTCAGCTTGGTTTTGACCGCCACCTTATAGTACGTAAACTCCAGCGCCACTATAGTACACAGCCATATGACGCCGAGGATAATCTGATGTGGCAACGCCCAGAGCAGGAGCAGCCCCACGAACGGGCCGATGAGAAACACCAGCTCCAGCACGGTGGTCACCGCCACCAGTTCCAAGCGCCGGTGCAACTGTGGGTAGCGCGTGCGGACAGTGGTTTCGTACTGCTCACTGGCCGGCTTGGTGCTATACAGGCCGAAGTCCAAGTTGGAGCGTATGAAGCTGTAGCGGTCACTTGCGACAGCTTTGCGCGCAAAGTGTGCTTCGGGTGTTACCGAGCGGGCAACCGCCTCAAAGCCACCGTCCCGCCGCAAGGCCTCAGCGCGTATAGCCCAGAGGGTACTGAGCACCGGTGGCCGCTTGAAAAAGCGGCGCGGCAAACAGATTTCCCAGAAGTACCGCATAGGCTGCAGCAACGAACCCTCCGCCCAGACTTTCTGAGCGCGCAGCGGCATAACGCTTACCATGTCTTTGTCGCGACGGTGCAGTAGCTCTACCAGGCGCCGTATGGTGTGCGGTGCAAATTCTACATCCACCCCGCAAAATACCAACACGTCGCCACTGGATTCTTCGCTCAGACGCGCATACGCCTGGTTCTTCGCCAACCAATTCGCTTCGTCTGGTTCGGCGCCTTGTATAAACCGCACGCCGTCGTGGGCGAAGCCACGGATGATTTCGGGTGTCCGCCGGTTTGCCGAGCAGTCATCCAGCACTACTATTTCGAGCTTAGGATAGTCGCTCGCAACCAACGTCTCCAGGCAGCGCTGGAGGGCGTCAGTCTCGTTGCGCGCCGGTATGAGCACACTGACAGCCGGCAGTTCTTTGTCTGTCATGGACGTCTCGAGTGGGCCGGGCCGAGTATGTCGCCAGGTGTTTACCGTAACGCGCACCAGTATCAGTGCCGCCAGCACTTGGAGCGCAACGAGGACATCGAATGCATATATTGCTACCGAACGTTCATGCTCCGCCAGCCAACCGAATCCTATGAACACCAGCTGTGCCAGCAGAAGCCAAGCGTATGCCCGCACCGATATACGCTGCAGTTCGCGGCGCGGCAGCCTCCCCATTGCTGCCCGTGCCAGCGACAACACTTTATATGTAGCAATAAGTGACGCGCCGAGCCAGATTTGCCAATGGTACGCCGTAAGCCATATGCTGCTCGCTATCAGCAGCCCCGCGGTTACGCCCGCCCAGGCTACCCGTGCTTTTCGGCCCGGCAACACCTTATACAGCAGCAATTCGCTCGCCGCGGCGAGCAGCCACAGGCCCAGCGCAAACATCATACTTCTACTATAGCAGAAGAGTTAGGGGCAAAAAGGGCAAAGTTTACCCACGTCATTCCGGACTCGATTCGGAATCTTTTGCTTACTCACCATTTACCCTTCACCATTTTCCATTCACCGTACATTTACCGTGAACCATTTACCATGAAGAGCAGCGCCCGCACGGTAAATGGTCAAAGGATAACGCATGGTGAATGGAAAATGGTGAACGGTGAACGAACTTATATGCTTTAGACTCCGAACCGAGTCCAGAATGGCAGACAGCACGAACCCCCACGCCCCACGGCTTGACGCCAAAGGGCCTATAGAGTACTATTGACACAGATGCCTACAAGAACATGTAGGCTTTTTTGTTGGGAGCGATTCCTGCAGACAGTGTCGAATGGTAAGACGTAAGAGGTAGGTGCACACGTGGCAAAGAAGCAACAGTCGAAGACAAATAGCGACGACGAATCGCTCGTAAGGGTATTTTTCCGCGGCTTTTTCTGGCCGGTCCGGATGATAGGCAAGGGCCTAGCTTGGCTGGCACACCGGCCACCGCTCAAGCAGATTGGCCACGCGTTCCGGTGGTTTTTCCGGCTCAAACCAATCCGATTCATCGGTAAGATTCTGGGCTTCGGCTACCTGGCCAGCAGCTGGCGCGAACTCCGTCAGGTCACCTGGCCGACCTGGAAAGAAAGCCGCCGCCTGACCGGCGCGGTCATCATCTTTTCGGTCATCTTCGGTGCACTAGTCGCCGCAGCCGACTACGGCCTCGACAAATTATTTAAGCAAATCTTACTAAAGTAGGCCACTACTAAACCCTAGAGCCTAAGCCCTACACCCTAATTTCGACGAAGGAGAAAGAACAACAATGGCAAGCAAACGATACGACACCAGCAAACAGTGGTACGCCATCCACACCTACAGCGGTTACGAAGAAAAAGTCGCCGAGAGCATCCGGCAGCGCGCCGACTCTTTGGACATGAAGGACAAGATTTTCCAAGCTTTGGTCCCTAAAGAAAAGCAGATTGAAATCAAAAACGGCAAACGCCGTGTCGTCGAAAAGCGTATTTTCCAGGGCTACGTCCTGGTACAGATGAAGATGTCCGAAGATGCTTGGTACATCGTCCGTAACACTCCTTCTGTAACCGGCTTCGTCGGTTCCGGCACCGAACCGACCCCCGTCGACCAAGACGAAATCGAAAAAATCCAGAAGCGCATGGGCTTGGAACAGCCAAAGCACAAGATAGACTACGCTATCGGCGAAGTCGTCAATATCACCGACGGTCCGTTCAAGGGCTTCGACGGCTCCATAAACGAAATCGACCCGCAAAAGGGCAAGCTCAAAGTCCTCGTCAACATGTTCGGCCGCGAAACCCCTGTCGAACTCGACAGCCTCCAAGTCAAGCGGGTCTAACTCGGCACCTCGCCAATTTCTCGTAATCTACATAGTTCCAGTGGTGTGTGCAACGTAAAAGTAAGTATGGCACTTATCCCCTGACCTCACGTAATCCGTAAGTTACGAAATATGCTATACTTACCTTGTCTACATCTTTAATCAGACAGGGTTTTTAATACCCCGGCAAGAATGGGCAGCCGTGCACATTCGGGGTTTCCCTGTTTGTTAAAAGGTGTAGACAGCCGCATGGCTGTCCATTTTTATATATACCGGGGGAATCATGGCGTACATAGCAATAGCAATCTGGATACTTATCATCATCGGGGCGTTCATGATACACCCCATACTAGGCTGGATAGTCCTGCTTGCATCCATACTTATGCTTGGTGGCGGTGTCTCCGGCAAGAAATAGCTTATACTAAGGATATGCCAAAGAAACTCAAACAACCCAAGAAGAAAGACTTCATGAACTTCTTGGAGGCGGTTGTGCCGAAGCCGACTGCTCGGAAGAAACCAAACACATCAAAGACCAAAACATAGAGGGTTTCTTGCGGTTGCTGTAGCGCCACGCGTACTCGTTAGCGTAGTTCTGGATATAGTCTTTCCCTATGTGCCGGTACACGCCTTTTATGCCGCGCTTGAAGTGCGACCATACATTTTCAATGTTCTGCGTGTAACTATCCGGCGTATAGTACTGGCCCGCGCCGTGGTCGGTCGTACGGTGTTCATAGCCGGTTCTCTTAAGTGATTTATAACCCGTGAACCCGTCTGTGTGAATGGTACTTCCGTACAACACATTGCGCTCGATAATCGGCAGCAAAACCCGTACACCCGTACTGCGTACATGCCAGACCTTCACGCCTCCGCCGCGCTGCGCAATACCAAATACCACCTCACCCTTACGGCGCACATCACCACCGTATTTGCGCCGCGCACTGCTGCGCTTAAAGGCATTAGGGTGTATGAAGGTTTCGTCTATCTCTACCTCGCCGTCAAGCAGCTCTTCCGGGGCGCCCATCATAGAGCGTATCTGGTGCATCATACGCCAGGCGGTTTTATAGGTCACGCCGGTTTCCCGTTCTATCTGTTTCGCACTGGTACCGGCTTTGTTTGTCGCCATAAGGTAAAACGCATGATACCAGATAGAAAGGGGCGTGCTCGATTTATGGAAGATGGTACCAGCTGTTGGGCTAGTATGACGCCCGCACTGGCCGCAAGAATATACCTTGCGCCCTTTTATGCGGTAATGTTTTGTGACTTCCTCGCAGTTCTTGCAGACGATACCATCCGGATACAAGTATTCCACCAACCACTGTAAACAGGCATCCTCATCAGGAAAGTCCACCTGTAAATCTTTTACGGTGTATTTCATGGTGTAGACTAGCCGTTGAGCTAGTAATACTGTACCATATTGGGGGAATAATTGCAACTGGTGCATTGGACAGAAAAACCCTTACCCGCTATACTTACGGGCATAGAAATGGAGCCTCATGTCGTAAGGGGCTTCATTTTTTATTGGTGGAACTAGAGAGAATCAAACTCTCGTCATAAGCGTCGTAGACCTACGACCTAAATCTAGTAGCCCCATGCCTAGGAATTAAAAAAGCCCACGCGGAAAATCCGAATGGGCTATGAATGCCTAGCTGTTTTTAGTATAACATTAGCTTTATTTATTGTTTACGTGATGTTAGGGTATAAGTGCCGTAAGTATCTATTTACATACTTACAATAATATGTTACTATACTATTTATGTCCTCCTTTGAATCCTCGACTACTGACCAGATTCCTTCGGTAGCAGATAATCCTATTTTCAGTCCGCAGGTTAACAGATTTATAATCCTAGGCGCCATCACCGGTCTAGCGCTGACTGGCTGCAGCTCGGCGACTGAATCCGGTGCCGGCGAAACTTCAGGGTCTCACATCTCCCCCACTAGCGAATCGGCCGACCCGAACCCGCTGCCGACCGACCCCACCGGCAGTATTACGATGACACCGCCCTGGGAAAAGCCGCCATGCGACGACCCGACCCCCGAAGAGCTGGCCGCCACTGACCAAATCCTCAGTACGGTCCGTGTTGAACCCCTCAACCCGCCTGATGACGGCGAAGACGTCACTGCCAAGCTCATCCGTATCCGACAGGAAACCGCCGCCCAGTACGGCCTGACCGTGTACGACTATCGCTCGTATTACAAAGACTACTCGGCGGATTTCTATCGCAAGCCTGAAGACGGTGGCTCACAGATACCTGCGTCCGAATATCTGAAAATGGCGACTGACTTTGCCGCCATGTACGGCATCACGTTGAGTATGCCGCAGACCCAAGACAAAATCATTCCGAACAACTACGATGTTCCGATGACGCCAGCCGCAAACCTGGCAACAGCCTCACCTGAGCAAGAAAACTCAATCAAGTCAGCCGCCTTGGTTTTGGTACAGAACCTAGGTGACTTACCGGTTGAGTTCGTACGTGACCAAGCCGGCCTGACAGACATACAGCTAGTGACGATTGGCGATAAGAATATCGCCGGCCTGGCCGACCCGATAGCCGGCAATGTGTACTATGTCGACCCTGCCAAAAAAATCCCCGGACAGGTATTCAACCATGAGCTTACCCATCTATGGGATGGTAAGCAGTGCGAACCGGCCTTCGGCATGCATAAAGACCCCAGTTATGTAGCTCTAAATCCGAACGGTATGGGAATGTATGTCGGCCATTACCCAACCCCGGCAGATCTCGCCAAGCTTGCACCCTACAACAGTGAATACGCCGTAACCATGTCGCCTCAGAGGAAAGAGGCCGTTGACGCCTGGAGTGCCGCCAGCCTGAACGGTGACGAGGCGGCAACAAACGCTGCCAAGGCTGCCCTTGACCAGCTCTACGCCAATGTCGCCGTCGCAGAAGACTACGGTTTTACGAACCCCGCCGAAGACAAGGCCGTGCTTGGCCAAGACATCCTAAGTACATTCAACTACCACGACGGCATACTGGATTCAAGGTCGCCGATTGAGCGTTCTAAAGCCGAATTCCTGCTCGCACGCATGTACCATGACGACCCACGTATTGTTCAGTATTTTAACACTGTTGGAAATGTCGACTGGCAGTAGCGACCCGCACACGCTAACACAGCATCCGTCATTGCTAATCGGTCAGTTTACTGCTATAATTACATCTGTTACGCACTACTATAAAGGTAGGAGAACTTGTAGCCTTGCTTCAAACCGCGTTCTAGCGGTAAGGTGAACGTTCGTAATAAAGGAGTTACAAAGATGGCAAAAGTCGTCAAAGCAAACCTAAAAATGAAAATCAAAGGTGGTCAAGCCAGCGCTGCGCCTCCGGTCGGTTCGACCCTCGGTCAGTACGGTGTGAACATGATGGATTTCATCCAGCCGTTCAATGACCGCACCAAAGACATGATGGGCAAGACCGTCACGGCACACATCACCATCTACGACGACCGTACGATGGACTTCCGCGTGGTTGCCGAACCGACCGATGACCGCATCCGTGCAGCCCTCGGCATCCAAAAGGGTAGTGGCCGCCCAAACAGCGAAAAAATCGCTAAAAAACTGAGCCAGGCAGACCTGCGCAAGATTGCCGAAGAAAAAGCCGCCGACATGAACGCCGACGATGTCGAAGCAATCATGAAAATGGTCGCCGGCACCGCCCGTTCGATGGGCGTCGAGGTCGAGGCGTAATATGGGCCGCATACATTTTCCTCAGTTACAGGAAAATGGCATGCATTGGTCCGAGCCAACACCACAAGAGACTACACTGCACCTTAGCAATTACGAAGCACACTACATACACTTTAAAGAGTGGAGATTATGCCTCAGTGCAGCAGTACGTATAGCGGCACAAAATGTGCACGCCAGCCAATACGTTCATCCAGAAGGTGACAAAAATCGGTTCACTTCAAGCCAGCTGCTTGAGATGGACAAGTGGATAGGGTTGCTGGGCGATGCCGAGGAGGCCCTAGAACGATACGATGGTGTTAATCTGGGCTTCACGCGCAGATTTCTCCATGAAGAGGCAGCCGTACGAGCAGCAGAAGAGCAAGCGTCGGACGATTTGTACGATGCGGCAAAACTGGATGGCATAACCCTAGATCCACATCACAACCCCATCTTCACAGAGCACGAAAAGATAGCAAGTTAATTAGTCGTGGGAGGTCGTAATGACCGCCAACACCACGAAGGAGAAGAATTATGGCAGCAGCCAAGAAACAAGACGAAGCTAAAGAAGAAGTCGCGGCAGTAGAAGCAGAAGTTACTGCCGAGGCCGTAGAAGTCGTAGAAAAAAAACTCGAAAACGACACTACCAAGAAAGCGGTCGCCAAGGCCGGTAAGCGCAGCGCCAAGGGCATCGAAGAAGCCGAAGCCAAAGCAGAGAAAATCGAAGCCCAGCAGCACCGCGCAGAGGCAGAAGCCGAAGAAAAAGAAAGCAAGCCGAAGCAGCACCAGAACCCAACCCGCAGCCGCTTGGTTCGCCGCAGCAAGGGCTACCGTAAGAGCGCAGAACTAGTCGAAGCAGGTAAGACCTACACTTTGAAAGAAGCTATGGACCTCGCTACCAAGACTAGCAGCGTCAAGTTCGACGCCAGCGTCGAACTGCACATCAACCTCGCGGTTGACCCACGCCAGGCCGACCAGAACATCCGTGCCAACCTCGTACTGCCACAGGGTACAGGCAAGACCGTCCGCGTTGCCGTCTTCGCCGACGACAAGGCCGAAGGCGCAGACCTAAGCGGCGTCGACAACATCATCAAAGAGCTCGAAAAGGGTACCATCAACTTCGACGTACTCGTTTCGACCCCAGCCAACATGGCCAAGCTCGGTAAGTACGCTCGTTTGCTCGGACCACGCGGTCTGATGCCAAACCCTAAGAGTGGTACCGTTACCACTGACGTCGCCAAAGCCGTCAAAGAATCCAAGGCCGGTAAGGTAGAATACCGCGTCGATAGCACCGGTATAGTCCACCTGGCTGTAGGCAAAGTCAGCTTTGGCGGCGCCAAGCTGCTCGAAAACGCAACCGCAGTCATGAACAGCATCCGTGCTGCCAAGCCTGCAAGCGTCAAGGGCAACTACATCAAAGCTGTCCACGCAACCACAACCATGGGCCCTTCCATCACCGTTTCCACAAACGAGTAGTCACGGATTCCCATTTCCCGTCGTTCTGAACATAATGAAGAATCTCTCCGCTCATTAGCACAGATTCTTCGCTCCTGCTCAGGATGACAAACCCAAAAACAGCGCCACACCCGGCGCTGTTTTCGTTAATGGAGATAACCGTTCTAGGTAGACAGGGGTAAGGGAGAGTTTCGGCGGGCGGCGGGGTTCGCTGGAGGTTATCTGAACCCCAGTTCGACATAAGCGTCTCCTCTTCGCTGTATTGGATACCTGAGCGTTAGCTCTGGTATCCTTTGTTTGTAACAACAAAACAAACAAAAAGGAGACACTCATATGGAACTCGTAT
>JBDHUJ010000034.1:0-16142 GCA_039809105.1 Saccharimonadales bacterium (SeqCode) | reverse complement strand
GTCGTATGATTTCCATACCGTAGAAAAGCACACAAACGAGCCTAGAAACAGCCCGGTTTTACAGAGGTGCTACGACAAGCACGACGAACTGGTCGTCAACCGAAATGCGTCGGTTAACCCGGATTCCCAGTCTGGCTGGGAATGACGCAGGAGAGAAAAGCCTGTTCTTAGCTGATGTCGCGGCGGCGGAAGCCGAGGTAGGAGACGAGGATGGTCAGGATAAGCACGCCCCAGAGGTAGATGTTCAGTCCGGTGAGGTGTTCGCCGTGCAGGATTTTGTCTGGTGCAAAGTAGTGGTACGGTGCGAATTTAGCGGGACCCTTCAGCCAGTCGGTCAGCCCACTTAAAGACGCCAAAAGGTATCCGCCGAAGCCGATTGCCACGGCCACTGCCACGGCTGCACGCCGTGCCAAGCTGCTCGCGGCCTGCAGCGTAAACGCTACCAAACCGAAACTAAGTGAAAATGCAGCAGTGTAAAACGTCGTAACTGTCAGATGCCACGTGCCGACATGCATGCTGAAGTGTGGGGTAAGTAGGACGATGGCGAGCAGCGTCGCACCGGCGACCACGACGAATTCCGCCACCAGGCTCAGCGCCTTCGCCAGCAACAGATTGCCGCGGCTAACCGGGCGGGCAAGCAAGAGCTCCAATGTATGGTTCTGCTCGTCGCGCCCCAGCACACTCCCGCCACGAGTTATCGCCAAAATTATCCAGAGTATCGGCAGCGTGGCATAAAACAACTGCGAGTTCAGGAACTGCACCGGGTCGGCGACGTCCACCTGCGCGGCGCCACCGGTTTTCAGGTCGCGGATGCCGGGCGGCAGCTGGTTTATGACTTGGTTCAGCTGGTTCGCCTGGTCGCGGATGGACGGGTAGAGCGACAAAATCGCTACCGTCAAAATCAGGCTGCCAATGGTCCACCACAATATAGCCGTTTTGCGCTGCCGCAGCTCCCACAAAAGCGTCGCTATCATGTGTTGGCCTCCGAATTGTCACCGTAGAAGTTTAGGAATTCATCTTCCAAGTCGGCCCGCTCGCTGGCTATAGACACAATGCCGTGCTTGGAAAGCGCCGCTAGGGCAGGGGCAATCTCGCCCGTCGGTTGCAGGCGCAGCACGTTGCTGTCGGTCTGCTCCAGAATCTTCAGCGTCTTTTCTTTCTTCAGTGCGTTCACGCTGTCGTGGTTGCGGAAGGCGACGGTAAAGGTTGGCGTCGTCAGGTTGCCCATGTCGGCCACGGCCTGCTCGCGCACCAGCTTGCCATGTTTAATGATTCCCACGCGGTCGCACAGTCCTTGCGCTTCGGCCAGATTATGGCTGCTCATAAACACCGCCGCCCCACGCCCGCGTGCCTCGCGCACGCTTTCGTAAAACACCTCTTGCATCAGCGGGTCCAGGCCGCTGGTCGGCTCGTCCAGTATCAGTACGCTCGGCCGGTGCATCAGTGCTTGTATAATCCCTATTTTCTGCCGGTTACCTTTGCTCAGTTCCCCGATACGTTTGCCGGTTTCGGCCTCGAACCGTTGCTCCAGCTGGGTACGATACTCGTGGTTGTCAGTGCCCTGTAGAGCCGAAAGATAATCCAACAGTTCTTTGCCGGTGGCTTTCGGGTACAGCGCCACATCCCCGGCCAGGTAGCCGACGTGCTTTTTGATCGCCACATTGTCTTTGACTATGTCGAGCCCCGCCACTTTGGCGCTGCCGCCCGTCGGTTGCAAAAAGTTCATAAGCAACCGTATGGTCGTCGATTTCCCGGCGCCATTCGCGCCCAAAAACCCATACACCTCACCCTCCGCGACATGCAAACTCAACGCATCCAGTGCCGGCACATTCGCGCCCGCATACGTCTTCGTCAGCTTATCTATAACAATGCCAGCGGCCATCTTACTTATGATTATACGCTTTTCTGGCGAGCTTTCGATGGAGAAACTTCAGCCTGCTTGGAGTGCTTTGAGCCAACCGCGCCCAAAATTGCGACAGTATCTTTGCCGGTATTCTGCGCCTGCGATTTCGCCCGGAAGTAATAAGTCGTCACTGCGCAGGCGATGCCGGCAGCAGAGGCAAGAAATGCAACCCCCAGCCAAATCTTAACGATGTGCACCTCGCCACCTATCCCCGGTGGTATCGCTCGGAAAAAGCAGTACGCAATAACCAAAATCGCCAGCAAACTGGCGATACGGCTCGCACGATATTTCGAAGCATACGTCATAGCCATACGTGTAGCATTACGCCGCTATCCCTTCGACGTACAAGCCTGGCGGACTTTGTGGCTGTGCATAGGCTTGCTCATCCGCTGGCACTTGCGGAGGTGGAGACTGGGTTTGGAGTGCTATTTGCGCCGCAAGCTCCTCGGCGAGCCGTCTAGTTACAGCCTCTTGCCGTCGCTGGTTCATAAGTGCCAATAAGGCGGTGTGGTCTTCCGGGGACAATGTTGTGGCGGTGAGTATCTCTTGGGCCGCAAACGGCTCTTGCGGCCCAGGGCGTCGCCGTAAAGAATGGATGACTTCGGCCGAGCTATGGCCTCGCATTACCATAAGCGAATAGTAGTCCTGCATACAGTACCGCGTCAAGAGCTTGCTATACTACGGCTATGAGCGTCTTAGACCCTGTCCATAATTTCTATCCCTGGGCCAAGTTGTCCAGTTTTGAGTCAAAATCTGCTTGCGGAGAGGAGGCGTAACGGTGTTACGTCGACGAGTCACAGGCAGATTTTGGCCAAAAATGGGCGGTTTGGAGCCGGGAGATGGGAGTATGGACCGGGTCTTAGAAGAGTTTCCGGCCAGGCCGTTACTATACAGAGATAGCGAGCTAGACAGTTATATCGGCACCATCCATGTCGACACCGGTGCAATCGCTGATTTGTCGGCCAGCTACGGTCTGACTTTAGGCCAAATCGGTGTGAACACCATCCACTTCTCTCCCTATACGACAGGCTATGACACCGAAACTGCTACGCTGCAGCTTGGCGTTCTGACAGATGACGCACCGCCAAATGTAGTGAACCCGTCTGGCCAGCACCGAAACACCATGGCGCACAGAAGCGTGCCGGCCAGCAGTGGCCCCGAGGAGTATTTCGCCGGACGTTCGGAAGAACTTTCGCGCACCCTTCAGGGCATGCTGACGCACCTCGCGATAGACGCCGGGTATCAACCGCAGGATATGCAGGATTTACGGGGCAGACGCAGCTTGGAGCGCGGCGCTGTGCATACGGTGGCTGGTGCAGCGGCGCTGTTCGGTGTCTACAAAGCAAATGAGCTGGGTTTTCTCGACACGCCCATCGGACTAGGCATGACGGCCGGTGCGCTGGCGTTTGTCGTAGGCATGGATGTATTCGCCTCCAGCGAATCGCACAGACAACAAGATGAAGCCATGCGGGCTTTGGTCGCACGCCATGTGCTCGAAGCATACGATACCGCCCCGGCCAACCTTATCTGCATAATCCCACCCGGCTTGCGCTGAACGGCTATCTGTTAGAGAACAGTCCTCTAACAGATAAGAAAAATGTGAATTTAGTCTTTGAAAAGCTTAAGGTCTTGGAGTTCGGGCGGGAGGAAGCCGCCGTCGGCTTTGAAGTTGGCTTCCCAATGGTACCCGGCGTTGTAGCCGAGGTCTTTCATTAGTTTGGTCGGGGCGTTGCGGAGGGTGAGTGGAACCGGCAGGTCGGGGTACTGTTTGGCGGTGGCCATTGCGCCGTGCATGGCGTCGGCGACCTCGCGGGATTTTTGGGCTTTGGCTAGTACGGCCGCGCAGTGAAAGAGGTTGTACTGGCACTCGGGCATGCCGATTCGCTCGACGGCCATGAAGGTGGAAACGGCCAAATTGAGTGCGGCTGGTGCGGCCAGGCCTATATCCTCGGAGGCGAAAATCACCATGCGCCGTGCTACAAACTTCGGGTCTTCGCCCGCCTGTAGCATCCGCGCCAAGTAATACAACGCAGCGTTCGCGTCCGACCCGCGCATGCTTTTTATGAACGCGCTGATGACGTTGTAGTGGGTTTCGCCCTTTTTGTCGTAACCAGGGAGGCGGGTCTGGGCGGCGGTTTCAACCAGAGTCGTCGAGATAGTCTTATTGTCGGATAGTTGGATTGTCAGCTCCAGAATGCCGAGGGCAACTCTTGCGTCTCCACCAGACAAACGAGCTATGAGGTCGATGCTTTTGGCGGGCAGCTTTTTGGCATTCAGCTTTAACTCCTTAGCCGCTCCCTTGACAATGGTGGTAATAGCGCTTATGTCAAGCGGCTCCAGCACGAGCACCCTGGAACGGCTCAACAGTGGGTTTATGACCTCGAAACTGGGGTTCTCGGTGGTCGCGCCGATGAGTACTATAGTGCCATCTTCGACATGTGGCAGAAACGCGTCTTGCTGGGCTTTGTTGAAGCGGTGAATCTCATCTACAAAAAGTATGGTGCGCTGGCCGAGTCGCTGGTTGACCTGTGCGTCGGCTATCACCCGCGTCACATCCGCTTTGCCGGCGGTGACGGCGCTGAGCTCTATAAAGGCGGCGTCTGTTTGCGAGGCGATAATACGGGCCAGGGTGGTTTTGCCAGAGCCCGGCGGTCCCCACAAAATGAGACTGGTCGGCTGCTTTTTCTCGATAATCTCGTGGATTATTTTCCCGGCCGCGGTTAACTGCTCCTGCCCGACTACCTCGGCAAGCGTTTCTGGTCTCATTCTTTCGGCCAATGGTCTCACATCCATAGCCCTATTGTAACCCAGTTACAATAGGGAATGACCAAGTACCAAGCCACAATGACCAAGTAATTCACAAATGACTGAAATGCCTGTGGCTTGTGCTAGGGTTTGTTTCGGATGTTATGTCATTGATAATTCGGTCATTGCTTGGTCATCGGGATTTGGGTATTGGTGATTACGACTGGGGGTGACTTTTTTGCAACATTATTTCGTGTGTTTTATAAGATGGCTTACATTTTTCTGCCGCCCGAACCCGTACTATACAAGGTACATGTTTCGTTAGAGGATAGATGGATGAAGCCAAAGAAAGATTTTCTGTATGTGCTTGACCAGGTCCGCGAGGTAATCGTCCAACTCCGCCCCGAACATATGGAGCTGCCGACCCCCGATACCGAATGGACGGTGCGCACGCTGCTCAAGCACATGCTGTACGAATTGGCATGGGTGCCCGATATCATCATGGGTGAAACCATCGAAAGCGTCGGCAAGCGCCACGACGGCGACCTGCTTGGCCCGAACCCTATCGCTTCGTGGCGTACTCGCGCGGTGGCCGCCAGCGAGGCGGTGCGGCGCTGTGACCCGCGGGCCATGGCGCACTTGTCGTACGGTGACGTGCCGGTCGCGCAGTACTTGCAAGAAGCGGCGACCGACCAGCTGGCACATGCGTGGGACCTGGGGCAGGCTATAGGCGTGCCGGTCGAATTTGACGAAGGGTTGGCGGCCGAAATATTCGAACGTATCGCCCAGCGGAGCGACGAACTCCGCAACGACGAGCTCATGTCACTGGTGCCCGATGGCCGCCGCTCCATACAGGCACGGTTGCTTGCTATACTGGGGCGCAACGAAAACTGGCGCACGGCGTAACCCCACTCCTGCCACCCGCCGCGGCGGGGTCCATCTTCTGCTTTTCTTCAAGAACGCCCTCCTACTTTTGTCCCGACAAAAGTAGCAAAAACTCCCGGCCAGGAACAAAAACACTACTATCCTCCACCTGTCAGTCACGGACTAGCCAGCCGAACTCCCTCCGGTCGGCCCACAAGGGGCAAAGCGTCTGGCTAATCTGTGCCTGACAGCCTCCGGCTAATCGGTTTTTGCAATGGCCGGAACGCTGTATGGCCGGGGCGGCCACGATTAATGAACAGCCGCTTTTCGCGGCTGCGCTTCGTCGTTCGTCTTTCTTCGTTCTACGTTCTGCTTGCGCTCACATCGGTTTCGTCTTCGATTTCGTGGCCGATAATCTCTTCCACTAGGTCTTCGATGGTGATGACGCCGATGATTTTGTCGTCTTTTTCGACCGGCATCAGGTGCGTGTGCGCGCCGATGAATTTGCGGAACATGGTGTCGAGCGCGGTCATAGCGCCGACGGCCTGGGTCGGGTGCAGGTGCAGGTCATCGACTCGCGGCGGGTTTTCGTCGAAGTCTATATCGACCAGTTGTTTCACGAGCAGCACGCCGTAGCAGAGGGTTTTCTGCTTGTTGAAGATAGGTATGCGGCTGTGGCCGCTGGCTTTGATTTCGTCTATGAGCTCGCCGTCGATAACCGTCTGCGGGGTGAGCCAATACACGTTGCTTATGGGTGTGGTGATGTCGCGGACGCGCTTCTCGCTCAGCTGCAGCGCCCCGCGGATTATCTCTACTTCGTCCTCGTCGAGCTCGCTTTCTTTGGTACCCAGGTGCTCGCTTATCATCAGCCCCAGTTCGTGGCGGGTCTGCAGGCGGGCACGCTCGCCTTTGAACAAGCCGTCGAGCAGCAGTTGCAGCGGTTTGGAAATAGGGTAGGTTATGAAAATCATGGTGTAGAGCAGGGGTGTCAGCCGCGAGCAGAACTGCAGCGCGCGGCGCACGAACAGCGCTTGCGGCAATATCTCGCCGAAGACAACTATCAGTAGCGTGCTCAAAATGCCCGCCACCAGGCCGAAAAACACACTTTCTAGTACGAGTGAGGTGGCCGACACGGCGGCGACGTTGGTGAGCAATATGGCCGAAAGCGTCAGATGAATCTTACGTCGCAGCGGCAGCACCCGCCGGGCGTCGCGGTCGCCCAGTTTCGCCTTGCGCCGCAGGTCCGCCTGGTCGAGCGCCATTATCGACACATTCAGCCCGGAACAAACGGCCGAAATTCCCACGGTCGTGGCCACAACTAGGATAATGACTGGAGTACTCACAAGAGGTTTATGCTACGCATGTTTATAAATAACCATTATACGGCATCGAGCAGGGAGCTGCAAAGCAGCTAAAAGCCTATGCTTGCAACTAACCTTAGGGGGTAGTAATGTTTTGTTATGAGTGATTTTGAGCTTGGAGGAAGATTGTCTGACAGCGAGGCTCGCCACCGCGACCAAGAGGTGGAGCGTATCGCGCGCAGTACGGTTGCAGCTGACCTTGCCGCCGAACAGGCCATAAGCGACGAAGCGTTGACTGGCCATAACGCACAGGGGCTCATTCGGCTCATGCGGCAGCGTGCCGCTAGGCAGTACCGTGGCAGGACGATAGGCGAGATGGTATTTGGTTTGCAGAAGCTACAGCTTGAGCTTACATACAATGGTGCCAAGCTCCCTGATGGCATACCAAAACGACAACGCCCAGAGCTTAGCGAACTTGACATCAGTAGTCCGGTATTTGGTGGCTACACAGAAGCTGATGCGGCGGGTATGACATCGTATGGGTGGCAGCTACAACTCTCTTCTGACCCAACTAGCTGGTACACACAAAACCCAAGTCTTGCTGTTTTGCGTGCGGCAACTCGTAACGGCCGGACTGAGTCGAGTTGGCGCTACACGGTGTACCCGCATGAGCGGCCTGGAAGAATAGTCCACTCAGAACAATTCGGTAGTATCCTTGGCATACACGACCACGAACTTGAAGCAATGCAGCAGGCCGCCTACGCTGCAAATCCGCAAATCGTGGAACTCAGGGCAGCGCACCTCGAAGTCACGAGACGAAGCTTAATTGCTGAGGGTGACGAAGCAAATCAAAATATATATGAGTCGATAGTGACTTCCGAGAAACTTCGTAAACTCGAAGCAGATGCCATAAGGGAGTTGCCGCTCGCTGGGCCTAGGGCGACGCATGAGTGTTTGCAGGTGACTCAGCTTGCACTGCAGCAGCTGAACTTCAAGTAGCTGTTTCTTTTTTACATCGGTTATGGTATAATTCTTGGCAAAGGCAAGCGCCCGGGTTAACGAGCGCTTTATTTATTGAGTAAGGAATAGCCATGGCCCAAACGCAAGACCCTAACAAGATTCGTAATATCGCTATTATCGCGCACGTCGACCATGGGAAGACGACGTTGGTGGATGGCTTACTCAAGCAGTCCCAGACATTTCGGGATAATCAGGCGGAAATGTCGCAGACTTTGATTATGGATAGTGGCGACCAGGAGCGCGAACGGGGCATTACCATCACCGCCAAGGTTACGGCGGTGCAGCACGGCGACTATCGCATAAACATCATCGACACACCCGGCCACGCCGACTTCAGTGGTGAGGTCGAGCGTACTTTGAATATGGCCGATGGCTGCATACTCATCGTCGACGCTCAGGAAGGCCCCATGCCACAGACTAAGTTCGTGCTGGAGAAGGCACTCGAAGCTGAGTTGAAGCCGATTGTGATTATAAACAAAATTGATAAACCAGGCGCACGCATAAGCGAAGTCGAAGACGAGCTGGCCGATTTGTTCTTGGAACTGGCCGTGCATGAAGACCAGCTGCACTACCCGGTGTACTACGCCATCGGCCGCGACGGCCAAGCATGGAAAGACGTGCCAGCCTTCGTTTCCCGTCATTCCGGGCTTGACCCGGAATCTAAAGCGGTAGATTCCGGCTCGGAGGCCGGAATGACACAGGACGATGCTAATCTCGATGTCATTTTCGACGCTATTATCGAAAAAATCCCTGCTCCGAGCATTGAACTCGACAAACCGTTCCAGATGCTGGTAACGGCACTCAGCTGGGATAACTTTAAAGGTAAATACGCCATAGGCCGCATAACCCGCGGCAAAGTAAACCCTGGTGACCAAGTTGTGCTTTGTAAAAAGGATGGCAGCCAGACCAAGGCTAAGGTCGAACTAGTCTTCATGAGCCACGGCGTCAGCAAGTTCGAGGTGCCGGGTGGTGTCGCTGGTGACATCGTGCAGTTAACGGGCATCGCCGATGCGAAAATCGGTGAAACTATCGCCGACGCCAACGAACCGGAAGCGCTGCCAGTCATCGAAGTAGAAGCTCCAACCCTACGCATTTACCTCGGTCCAAATACCAGCCCATTCAAGGGCCAGGAAGGTGAATTCAACACCTCCCGCCAGATTTCCGACCGTTTACAGAAAGAACTTGAAACCAATGTCGGCCTGCAGGTCGGCGACGACGGAATCGGCTTTACCGTCGCTGGCCGCGGTGAACTGCACCTGGGCGTGCTGATAGAAACCATGCGCCGCGAAGGCTTCGAGTTTGAAGTCGGCCGCCCGCAGGTGGTTACCCACGAAGAAAACGGCCAGGTTGTCGAACCGGTCGAAGAAGTAATTATCGAAGTTCCAGCCGAACACGTCGGAACCGTACAGATGGAGCTTGGCCAGCGCCGCGCAACCCTCAAGGAACAATTCGCCAGCCCCAAAGGCGTAACCAAGCTTGTCTACGAAATGCCGACCCGCGCACTGCTCGGTATGCGCAACATTTTGCTTACCAACACCAAAGGCACCATCGTCATGAACAGCCTAGTTAAGGGCTTCCAACCGAAGGGTGCCGAGTTGCAACAGCTGCGTAACGGCGTACTTATAAGCTTCGAGCAAGGTGTTTCGACTCCGTACGCGCTGCAGAACGCCGAAGCCCGCGGCACGACCTTTATCGGCCCGGCAGAAAAAGTCTACGCCGGACAGATTATCGGCCTCAACACCCGCCAAGAAGACATGGAAATCAACGTCTGTAAGGCCAAACACCTGACCAACATGCGCAGCAGCTCATCTGACGGTGTTGTCCAGCTAACGCCTCCGACCATCTTCAGCCTAGAACAGTGCCTCGACTTCATCGAAAACGACGAACTCCTCGAAGTAACTCCAAAATCCCTCCGTCTCCGCAAACGCGAACTCGACCCCAACAAACGCAAGCGCCTCCAGAAGTAAGCGTTGGTCGAAAGATGCCCGAAAAGGCTATGAGTTACGAAACAGAATTTTCCGATACGGTGTATCACGTTACCCTTGAAAGCAGGCTAGCATGCTTAGAGGAGGGGTTATTTCCGAATCCTGACAGGGGTGTAACACCAGAGTGGCGCCTCCTAGAGCGGCGCCTAGAGGCTGGTCGCCCTGCCGAATTGCAGGCGAAAGACGTGTCTCGGCTTGGTTCGGTATTTGCATGGCCGACGTTAGAGCATGCTGAGAAAGATGTTCAGATTACCACTGGTTCGGAAGCATCTAACGACAATGAGCGGCTAGCGATTATCGCAATCAACGCCGACCCGACTGTGAGCTATGTCTGTGAAGCGTTTTGTTGCGGTAACGGCTGTAGCCCAGAAGAATACTGGGAAACTGCAGTTACGCTCAATGCATTTCGAGGGAGCCCACACAAATTTACCGTGCCAGGGAGAATTCCTCGGACTTTTATATATCAGGAACCAGAAGTGCTGCTGTCTGGCTTTATCGACCCGTCACGTCTTGCACTGGTTGGGTGTAGCCGACATCGCGTACGTGACCAAGAGCGCCGTGCTAACCGCCTTGCAAGCTCTCGCCCACTAAAAATATAGAATTAAGCTATAGGCCGAGTTCGGCCGGGTTTATGCCAGCTTGGCGGGCGATGCTGCGGAGTGTACCTTTCTTGAGTTCGCGATGATTCGGGACGACGGTGATTTTCTTACTCTCGCCGGTCTGCAAAGTTAGGACTATGTGAGAGCCTTTCTGCCGGCTGATGGCGAAGCCATGTTTCTGTAGGATTTTGATAGCCTGTTGGCCGCTGATGGGCATGGCTACAGGCTGAATGTCGTTAGGAAAGCCTGGTGTGTGACTGGCGTAATGTGGCTGGCTTTCAGTTCTTCGAGATAGAGTTCCAGCGCTTCCTGCAAGTTTGCGAGGGCGGCTTCAACCGTGTCGCCCTGGCTGGCGACGTCATATTCCGGATTTAGGGCCACATACTGCCCACTTTCCTCTGTTATAACGGCGTTGTAAACTGCTGGTTTCATGGTTTCATTATATCATGCATCATCGAAAACGACGAATCGCAAGCAATAGCTGTATGATACGTATGTAGGACATATCGCCATTGCTGGAACGCCGAGGCCATGTGTCCTACATAAGAAACGCGACCTCTGCATTAAACGCTCGGGTCGCGTTTCTTTTTTGTGCGATTCAACGATTCACGAATCTCAGTATACGTAGGGTGCATTCGACCTTTGAACGATAAACGTCTACAGAAGTAGCCGACACACCAAGGCCTATGCTGTTGTAGGTTTCCAAGACCTGGTCTTGGAAATGAGTGAGAAAGGATGAAAATAGTAATTTTTCTTACAAAATGGTATAAAGAGTCGTACTATGCCTGAACGAGATGATATTTTGCCAGCAGAGCCAGCAGAGGCGGATGCGTTTGAGTGCGGACGGGCTTCGCAGATTGAGTATGTGCAGCAGTATATTTCCGAGCTAATGCAATCGGAGCGTGCCGACGCCCCGGCTGCGCCGGGAGGCTTCGAGCGCACTGTTCCGACGGGCATTCATGCCGGTACTATCGGCATTATGTCCAGTTTCCGGGCCGTGCGGGCAGATGTCAGCAGGCCCATCAGACCCGATGCTTTCGGAGAATACAGGGAGCATATAGATACTATTCGCAGATTGATTCCGGGTATGAGCACCAACGAAAGTGCGGACCGTGCGTATAGGATAGGACGCCGTTCACTCTGCTTGCTGATTGCGGGCCCGGCGCATATGCCGGACGTCGACAGTGCTGCGGAGATGATACATCCATCGCGCCGGACTATAGTGTGCCAAGTGTGCCCCGTACGGGTATTGTGCGAAAGCAAATACAACATCACCAAGAAAGAAGCCAGCTCCATAGCCGGACCGGGTTCACCGATGGCGCGAACGGTTCGGACCGCGTTGGCTCCTTCATTCAACGCAACAAGAACCACTCGCCCTAAAAGCAAGCCATAAGCACAAGCGGTTGACAAGCAGAACCAATAGTGCTACTATAAAAGCATTGTTCGTGAGGTACACTCACATGAATCCGGAGTTGTTTCGTAGTTACTCATGGGTTCCTGAAAAAGAGCAATCCAGAGTAAAAAGTAAACTACAGACAATAAGGATTCATTTTTTATGGCTTTCAATTCTCGAAAAGGCTTTGCTTATAAAAGCAGCCGCAACCCAAACGCACGCAAACCGCGCGAACAGCGCCAGCGTGGCAACAAACACGGCCAGTACATAAACCCGGCCAAATTCGTTAAAGTCGCCCAGCCGGTGACCGTCGAAGAATACACACCGGAATACAACTTCCTGGACTTCGAAGTCGACCAGCGCATACACGCTAACTTGGCTCGCAAGGGTTTTCTGAACCCGACGCCTATTCAGGACAAGACTATTCCTCTTGGCTTGCAGGGCAAGGACGTCGTAGGTATCGCTAGCACCGGTACCGGTAAGACGGCAGCCTTCGCTATCCCTATTTTGAACCAGATTATGACGACCAAAGACGCCAAGGCGCTCATAGTCGCACCGACGCGTGAGTTGGCTATGCAGATTGAAGATGAGTGCCGCTTTATGGGCAAAGGTGGTGGCTTCGTAGGCGCACTGCTTATCGGCGGGTCGGCTTATGGCCCGCAGTTGAAGGACTTGCGCGCAAAGCCACGCCTCGTTATCGGCACGCCAGGCCGTATAAAAGACCACATAGACCAAGGTACGTTAAACCTTAGCGACTTCAACATCATCGTACTCGACGAAGTCGACCGCATGCTCGACATGGGCTTTGTGAACGATGTAAAGCTGCTGCTGAGCGAATGCGCTCCAGAACGCCAAAGCTTCTACTTTTCTGCCACTATGGACCGCCGTGTCAGCGACATCATCGACAGCTTCAGCCCAGACGCCGAAACGGTCAGCGTCAAAATGAGCGATACCAGCGACAACGTCCACCAAGACGTCATCCCTTACACCGACAAATCGAATAAGCTCGAAGCATTGCATAATCTGCTTATAGAGCCAGTCGTTTCCAAGAGCATCATTTTCGAAAGCACCCAGCGCAACGTGGAGCGGCTCGAGAAGGAACTGAAGGGCCGCGGCTTCGAAGTTACGGCTATACATGGCGGCAAAACGCAGGGCCAGCGCAAGCGCGCTCTGGACGAGTTCAAGGCCAATAAAGTGCAGATCATGATTGCCACCGACGTCGCCGCCCGCGGTATCGACGTCGCCGACATCACCCACGTTGTAAACTACGGCCTGCCACAAACCTACGAAGACTACACCCACCGCATCGGCCGCGCAGGCCGCGCCGGCAAAATCGGTTACGCCCTAACCTTCGTCGAACAGTAATGGTAATGGGGAAACCGAGATAGGTTTCCCCATCGCGCGGGGGTCGCCGCGGCGACCCCCGGCTGCTCTTTCCTGATAGCTGAAAAATAATTCTGGAAGTGAATTCCAGAATTATTTTGATTTTTGACTGTCTCGTAAACTTCGGCGCCGGTAGTGTACACTGGGGGTAAGAGGATACGAAGATGACGACGATTTATTATAGTCGGGCGAACAGCCGGGCATTGCAGAAGATTGACCAGCCGCGGGCAGGTGCGTGGATTGTTTCGTTTGCGCCGGACGAAGCGGAGCTGGACGCGCTAGCGAATGATTACAAACTCGATTTCGACACACTGACCGACGCCGTCGACATATACGAAGCGCCGCGCGTCGAGGTAGAGGACGGTGCGGTCTACATATTTACGCGCTACTGCTACCCGGAGGGCAAGGAAATCGCTACCGAACCGCTGCTTATCGTGTATACGCCGGATTATCTGATAACCATCGTTCGCCAGAGTACGACTATCTTAAGCCGGCTTACGAACGACCAGTTGGAATTCATTACGACGCAGAAGACCAAGACGCTGCTGCAGATTCTGACTGAGATAAACCTGTCCTATGAGCGGCAACTTACGAAGGTTACGAAGCGTATCCTGCAGCTGCGGGCACATTTGCGCCAATCGCAAATCAACACCAAGGAATTCATCGGCATCATCGAGCTCGAAGAAGACCTAAACGAGTTCCTGAGTGCGCTGCAGCCGCAGGCCGTTCTGTTCCGAGCGCTGCTGAGCGGTAAGTATCTGCGACTGTATGAAGAAGACCGTGATATTGTAGAGGATATAGAGCGTTCGACGACTGAGCTGATAACCCAGGTGCAGGGCCGTCTGCGTACACTCGTGAACATGCGCCAGGCGTATGACGCTATTGCGACGACAAACCTGAACAATACGTTCAAGCGGCTGACGTCCATTGCCATTTTCCTGACCATCCCGACCATTGTCGGTGGGTTGTGGGGCATGAACGTTGTCATCCCGTTTGAACATTCCAAGTACGCCTTCCTTTTCGTCGTCGGGCTCATTGCTGTCCTCATGGTTTCGACTATCTACATCTTCCGTCGCAAAAAGTGGCTTTAAAATAGGGCAAAGTAAGGAGGGCAAAGGGCAAAGTTTGCCTCTTTGTCATTCCGGGCTTGACCCGGAATCTAACGCCCCACTTATCCTTACGCTCTAGATTCCGGCTCGGAGGCCGGAATGACACCTAGCAAACTTTGCCCTTTGCCCTCAGCCCTTTGCCCTGGTTAAGGTATACTAAAGTGACATGGCAAAAACTCCTAAGAACCATTCGCCACTCCGGATTTTCGCCTTTTCGGCCATAGCGACTGTGGCGATGCTCGTGCTGGTGTGGCTCGGCATGGGTTGGTCGGCCTTTGTGGTCGCCGCGGTGCTGGTCGTCATAGAAACGGCGTTCAGCTTCGACAACGCCATCATCAACGCCAAGATTCTCGAGCGGCTCAGCAAGTTCTGGCAGAACATGTTCCTGACGGTGGGCATACTCATCGCCGTCTTCGGCATGCGCGTCATCTTCCCGGTCGTACTCGTCATGCTGACTGCCGACCTGAGCTGGAGCCAAGTCATAGACTTAGCACTGCACCATCCGCACGAATACGCCGAAGCCCTCGAACGTGCCAATCCTACCATCTCGGCCTATGGCGGCGCCTTCCTGCTGATGCTGGCACTCCACTTCTTCCTGGACGATGCGCGTGATATCCACTGGCTGGCCGCGTTTGAAAAGCGTTTCCAAAAGTTGGCCAGCCCATTCAGCGCCCCCGTTATCGCACTCGTTATCCTCGGCATATTTTCGTTCATCCCGGCCAACCCGCACCCGTGGGATACGTTTAAGGCGGGCATTTTCGGCATCTTGACGTACATGGCGCTGCACGGCGTGACCACGCTCATAGAAAAGCGCAATCCCATACCCGCAAAAGGGGTAGGCGAGGCGGCTAAACTGACCGGCATGGCCGCATTCACGACCTTCCTGTACCTGGAGTTCCTGGACGCCAGTTTTAGCTTCGACGGCGTTATCGGCGCGTTCGCCATAACCAGCGACGTTATCCTAATAGCTGCTGGCTTGGGTGTTGGCGCACTTTGGGTACGCAGCCTGACCGTCTTTATGGTCCGCCGCGGCACACTGAACGAGTACAAATACCTCGACCACGGTGCGCACTACACGGTGCTGGCGCTGGCGTTCGTACTGCTTTCCAGTGCGTTCGTACACTTGCCCGAAGTCGTCACCGGCTTGCTCGGCCTCCTCTTTATAACCGCCAGCGTTATTTCGAGCATCCAATCCCGCAAACGTAGCGCAGCATAGGCGTATACTGAAATTATAAGAGGGAGGCGTGCATATGGAAGATATGATTGTTGTAACGACGAACGACATACCAGGATATAAAGTAGAAGAGGTATATGGCGAAGTGTTCGGACTCATAGTCCGCAGCCGTAACATGTTCAGTAATATCGGTGCCAGCTTCCGCACCATTTTCGGCGGCGAGGTAAAAGGCTATACGACGTTGCTGTCCGACAGTCGCGAGCACGCGATGCAGCGTATGCGCGATGCGGCAGCTGAAAAAGGTGCCAATGCTATTCTGATGATGCGGTTTGACAGCGGCGATATAGGCGGGATTATGAATGAAGTCGCCGCCTACGGTACGGCCGTGCGTATTTCGAAACTGTGATGGATTTCTTGGAGGGTCCAGCCGAAAAAGTCGCGCCGCGGTTACTCGGGTGTGAACTGATACGTGAGTTCAGCGGCGAAACGGTTCGGGTGCGGATAGTCGAGACCGAGGCGTATGACCAGACAGATGCCGCCAGCCATAGTTAACCCCAGTTCGACATAAGCGTCTCCTCTTCGCTGTATTGGATACCTGAGCGTTAGCTCTGGTATCCTTTGTTTGTAACAACAAAACAAACAAAAAGGAGACACTCATATGGAACT
>JBDHUJ010000033.1:0-16708 GCA_039809105.1 Saccharimonadales bacterium (SeqCode) | reverse complement strand
CAGACCCGTTTCTCGGTGCGGCCATGACCGGTATTCTCGCTGGTGTTGGTGTCGCGTAGGTGAGCTGTACTCTCATCGGCGAATACGGCTTTCATATCCCGGTACAGCAACCCCTGGTTGCAGGGCAATCGCATATGAAAAGGGCTTCCGCCAGGAAGCCCTTTTCATATGCGATTGCCCTGAGCCATAAGTGAAAACTATTATAAACTTTATTACTGCATATAGCAAGCAACGTCAACATATGCGCTATACTAGGACCATGGCAGGACGCAGGCGGAAACAGCAAGGGGTGGTCGGGTTACTGGTGTTGGTAGCGGCAGTAGTGGTCGCAGTAGGGCAGCAGCAGGGGTGGTTCGACCAGGCTGCCAAAGGGGTGATGACCACGCAACCCGGACAGTACGCCATAGACCACTACGTCGATGGCGACACTATAGTCGTGAACATGAACGGCAGCAAAGAAACCGTGCGCATGATAGGCGTCGACACGCCCGAAACCCACAAACCGAACACGCCGGTGCAGTGTTACGGCCCGGCCGCTGCGGCTTACACCAAAAACCGCATCCACGCCCAGGGCGACAAAGTCCGGCTAGTTTCCGACAGTCTGAGCACCAACCGCGACCGCTACAACCGCTTGCTCCGCTACGTCGTGCTGCCCGACGGCACCAACCTCGACCAAGACCTCGTCGCCAAGGGCTACGCCTTCGCGTACCTCTCGTTTCCGTTCACCAAGTCAGACGATTTCGCCGCTGCACAGAAGAAAGCCCAAGATGCCAAGCTCGGCCTGTGGGGCAACTGCACGCCTGTGCTCGAAAGTAACGGCCGCTGGCAAAGCAACAACGAATAATCAGTCGCGAAGTGGCGCCTTACCGAACAGCCGTGCTAGTTTTTCGAGCCCGATAGGTATGCTCGAAAGACCGTAGAGCACCACAGCGCCAAGCCAACCGAATATCCACGTCCCTATACCATGGACCTTCAATGTCTGGGGCCACATCATAAGATTACCGAGCAATTGGTCGTGGTTTTCTATAAGCCGCGCCGCCCGGCCACTGACCTGAAACGTCTCGCGATATGCGATGGCGAAGCCGTTCCGGTGCGCGTGTATCGCCAGGTCGAGGTCCTCGTGGATGTCCGTCCGTTTGCATGTCTCGCTGCGCACCTTCCGCCACATCACGGCGGGCAATGCCATGTTGCTACCGAAAAAAATGTAATGCCCCAGCAAAAACCGGTTCACACGGAAGGCTATCTGTCCTTGCAGCCAGCCGAAAAAACGGGCGAAGCGGAGGTTGTTCGGCCGCCCGTTGCCGCTCAGCCCCAGCTCGGCATGTCCCGGCTCGGCGTAGAAATCGGCCACATACGCCACCCAATCGGGCGGCAGCGTCACATCGGCGTCCGTGCGGCCGATGATAGCGCCCCGGGCCGCATCGAACCCACGATTGCGGGCGTAAACGATACCTTGCCGCGACTCGTGTAACAAGGTAACGAACGGATATCTCCGGGCAATCTCGGCCGTCTTGTCGGTAGAATTGTTATCGACCACAATGACTTCGTAGGGTTTGACGGTCTGCGCAGCAATTGCATCCAAACAAGCACGCAAATGGCGCTCTTCGTTATACGCAGGTATGACCAAGCTTACGGTAATGTCTTTCGTGCGCATGCAAGTTATAATAGCAACAATGTCCGGCAAACACCCCAAGGAAAGAAGAAAAGCTCAAGTTTCAAGTTTCAAGTTTCAAGTTTCAAGTCCTGAACCCCGTTCCCGGCTCTCCTTACTTGGCACTTGGCACTTGATACTTGATACTTTTATACGCTACTGGCGCACCGGCTGGTGGCAAAAGGCAGTTACAGTGTTCTTGGCGGTATTTCTGTTTGCTGTCGGCAGTATGTACGGGATTGCCCAGTGGTATATCGCCAGCAACGCCAGCAAGCCGTTCGTGCTGGGTGCGTCGTTCATCCCGGCTTACGCCGAAAGTCTGGGGCTGAACGCGCAGGAAACCATGGACGGGCTCATTCGGGACGTCGGTGTGCGGCACTTTCGCCTGGTAAGCTATTGGGACCAGGGCGAACCGCAAAAAGGGCAGTACGATTTCAGCCAGCTAGACTGGCAGTTCCGTAAAGTCGAAGCCGCCCATGGTACCGTCTCCTTGAGCCTCGGCCTGCGCCAGCCGCGCTGGCCGGAATGTCACATGCCGTCGTGGGCCGCCAGCGAAGCGCCCGAAACCTGGAAACCGCAACTGGAAGCGTACGTCACAGCAGTAGTGAACCGCTACAAAGACTCGCCGGCGCTGCGGAGCTACCAGATAGAGAACGAATACTTCCTGAAGGGCTTCGGCAATTGCGAAAGCATACCGGGCGCCATGGAACGCTCGCGATTAGTGGCCGAGTACAACCTGGTGCGCAAACTCGACCCGCAGGCAACCATCATCATCAACCGCAGCAACAACGCGCTTGGTTGGCCGGTCGGTGCACCGACGCCCGACGAATTCGGCATCTCCATTTACAAACGCACATGGGATGCCAATGTTACCAAACGCTATCTGGAATATCCGTTCCCGGCGTGGTACTACGGGTTCGTGGCCGGGTGGACCAAAATTTTCACCGGCAAAGACACCATCATCCACGAGCTGCAAGCCGAATCATGGGCGCCGAATGGCAAGGGCGTGCAAGATATATCGCCTGCCGAGGGCGACAAATCGCTCGACGCCGCCCGGCTGGAGGGCCGCGTCAAATTCGCCGAAGGCACCGGCATGCGCGAAGCCTACCTCTGGGGCGCCGAGTACTGGTACTTCCGCATGGTCAAACAGCACGACCCCTCCCTCTGGAACACCGCCAAAGATATATTCAGTTCTGAGTCGGAGTAACTCTGAGGATTAGGCGGCAGCCTGCTCAAGCTCGGTCACGCGTTGTTCGAGGTCAGCCAACTGCTCACCGCTAGCCTCATTGCTAACGTCAATCGCTTCTTTCACAAAGTCGCTAAGCCCGTCAAATTTTTGCTCAAAGGCTTCGAAACGTTGGTCTATGGCCCCAAAACGCTGATTCATAGCCTCAAAACGCTGGTCTATGGCTTCGAAGCGCTTTTCAAGCTGTGCGTTCTGCTGCGAAAAAAGCCCGCCGATGAACTGCTTGAGGTCATTTATAGTATCTTCGTCTGAAGTATGCATAGCGTCAGTATAGCACTGCTTTAAGTCAAAAATCTGGTATATTTTTAACAATACTACAAGACCTATCGCCTCGCTAAGGAACCGTCGAAACGAAACAGCCGTGACCCGCATTATCAATCCCGACAGATACGGTATAAGTTTTTCGGTAAAGCAGTGCCGGGCGTTCGGGTTGGACCCGGTCGAGACGCTGGACTGGCTGCTCAAACATGGGTGGCGGCGGTTCCGGCTGATGAGTTATTGGGACGAGCACGAGAAAAAGCAGGGCGAGTACGACTTCACAAGCCTGGAGAAACAGCTGGTACAGGTCGCCGAAGCCGGCGGCGTCGTAACGCTGTGCCTGGGCGCGCGCCAGCCACGCTGGCCCGAAAACCATTGGCCCGAGTGGGCGTGGCGTACCAGTCAGAAGAAACGAAGCAATGCGCTGCTGAAGTACGTCGAGACCGTCGTGAACCACTTCCGCGACGACCCGGTCATTATCAGCTATCAGCTCGAGAATGAAGCGCTGCTGAAAAGCTTCGGCAAGCGTGCAGAAGTTTTGCGTTGGCGCCTGCGCGACGAATATAAACTAGTGAAATGGCTCGACCCGAAACGACCGGTCATCATGACCACCAGCACCTCATGGGGCGTTCCACTGCGCCGCCCGCGCCCCGACATAGTCGGTTTTTCGTTCTACCAGGTTTTGTACCGCGGCGGTCGCTACACACTGTCGTTCCACCGGCCATGGCTGGACAAACTACGCGCGGCCAGCATCCGTAGGCTGTGGCGCACACCCAGCTTCATACACGAACTACAGTGCGAACCGTGGGGCCCCAAAACCATCCGGGAAATGAGCCCGGAAGAGCAGGCGAAATCCATGAGTCCCGAGCAAATCGCCCGCAACATCTCCCTCGCCAAACAAACCGGCCTCTACCCCATAGACCTCTGGGGCGCCGAATGGTGGTACTGGCGCCACAAACACGGCGACCCCACCATCTGGCGCACCGTCCGCCATTTCCTCTACCTCAAATAATTGAATAACCCGCGTACGCTGCCGTTATTTAGTTATGTGGTTAGCCGCGGAGGAACCGGGCCAGCGGCGGGACGACACGCTGCGGGTTGAACTGCTCGTCATCGTGCACCGCACCAGGCAGACGGCGCAACCCCCCGGCCCCGTCAGGGCCAAAGGAGACAGGAGAAAAAGCGCTCAGGTTGGCAGGACCGTCGCTAAAAGCACTGGCCAGCCCTGGCTCTACGAAAGCCTGAGGGTACATTTCATCTTCGGCGTAAGGCACGACTGCCACGCGGCCGACGCGGTTGCACAGGTCGGCGAAATCGACATGCTCGTGGCGCAGGCTCCGGACTTCTGCAAGGGTAGTACGAGGGTTCGCTACCAAGGCACGAACGCTGGCTTTGCCGGCTTCGCCAGTCGTGTCGGGGAATGCCTTGTCGTCAGGACCCCATTCGGATTTTATAAACTTTAACCAGCGCCAGCCGATATTTGCGTACGATGTTTCGGCACCCACACCTGCCGGTGCCAAAAGCGCGACCGCAGCATCTGACATGCCATCACTCTCCGCCTCTAGCAACCGCACGGTTTCAGGTACGACAAGCGCACCAAAGCTGTGGCTGACCATATCGACCCCGTCTTCGGCACCCGCATGCCGCAAGACGGTCAAATTGTTCCGCGTCTGTGTCGCGATAGCCGCATTAACCCCATGAGCTGAACGCATGCGGCTGCGGTTCTGACCCGGCAGAATGACGTCGAAGCCTTCGCCTGCTAGAGCTGCTGCGAACGACACTTTGTTAACCACGCTTTCACCGAACCCCGGCGTGTAGAGGACGGGGCGAGAAGCGCCTTCATTCAGGCGCACATATGGTACAGTCTGGCCGGGAACACCGTCTATAGGCGCCAGCTGAGGTTCAACCAGCACTGCCTCGACGAGTTCGGGGGTGTCGGCGAAATGGTCACGGAGTTGTTGGGCGAGTACAGCGCTAGGAGGAGTATTGTATTTCATAAGTAACATTATACCACGTTTGTCAATATACTACCTCTGTTGTACAATAGACGTTATGGCAAAAAAGGCGGCCCGCAGGGGTCACAAGCACCAGTCGCAGAACGGCAAGGTCATAGCCAACCGGCGGGCTCGGCACGATTACGAGCTCGGCGATTCTTTGGTGGTGGGCTTGGAGCTCAGCGGCAGGGAAGTGAAGTCGCTACGCATGGGCCACGGGCAGTTGCGCGGCGCCTATGTTACGGTGAAAAACGATGAGCTGTACCTCTTGAACAGCACGGTCAACGGCACCAACGGCATCCCGCTGAGCGAACAAGAGCAGACCCGCAGCCGCAAACTCCTGGCCAAACGCCGTGAAATCGACGCGCTCGTCGCCGCCAAACAGCAGGGGCGCACCATCGTACCATTGGAACTCCTGACCGCCGGGCGGTTCATAAAACTCCGCATCGCCATCGGCAAAGGCAAAAAGAAATTCGACAAACGCCAGACCCTCAAAGCGCGCGATGAAGGCCGCGACATTGCCCGCAAACTCAGCCGAGGCTAAAATAAGCTCTAAATTCTAAACCCTAAGCTCTAAACAAGCTCAGAATACGAATGGCTCAATCACCAAAACGCCCATTACGACGCCGTGCCTCAGTTTGAACATTTGAACTTTGGTCATTGGAATTTGTTTAGAGTTTAGAATTTAGAACTTAGAGCTTACCAACTGGTTCGTTTGCGTTTGACCCCTGGACGGCGCATAATATAGGGTACCGATGCAGGGAGCTAAGAAGATGAAGATAGCCATGATGGTACGCGGCTACATGCCCGTACCACGGCCGTCAGACATCATATACGCGCCAGTCGATTTAGCGGTGACCATAGCCGAAGGCTTGGTTGCCAAAGGCCACCAGGTCGATTTTTTCGCACCCACAGGCAGCCGCTTGTTGGGCGTCGGCATAGAAAGCCTAAACCTGCGTCCCCTCGTTTCGGACGAACCGAGCTTTCGGCAGCTCGTCAATGACCCCGGTATACAGGGCCACGCCCAGCCCGCGTTGTGGGACATGCAAATGGCGCACGAAATGTTCCTGCGCGCCGCCGACGGCCAGTACGACCTGCTGCATTTTCACCATGCCGAAGCCGCCCAGCCATACGCCCGCGATAACCTCAAAACACCGGTCGTTTACACCGTGCACGACCCGCTGTCACCCTGGCTGCGCGAACTGTACGAGCTGCATATGTCGCCGAATCAGCACCTCGTTTCCATTTCGAACAACCAGCGCCGCGATGCGCCAGACCTGCCGTATGCCAAAACCGTCTATAACGGCGTGGACCTCGGCCTGTTTCCGTTCTCTGCCGAAGCGGAAGATTACCTGCTTATAGCAGGGCGAATTACGCCTGAAAAGGGGTATAAAGAAGCCATAGAACTTGCCCAGGCAACTGGTGACCGGCTGCTGATAATCGGCCCCGTATACCCCGACCAGCAGGGGTATTTCGACCAGTATATAAAGCCATTTCTGAACGACAAGATTCTGTACCTCGGGCCCATGGAACAGACGCAGCTAGTCAAATACTACCAAAAGGCCAAGGCGTTCGTGACGCCCATACAGTGGGAAGAGCCGTTCGGTCTGACCACCATCGAGGCCATGGCTTGCGGCACGCCGGTCGTCGGTTTCCGCCGTGGCGCCGCGCCCGAAATCATAAAGAACGGTAAGACGGGCTACCTGGTAAACGGCCTGCACGAAATGGCCGACGCCGTCCGCAAAATCGGCAAAATAAACCGGGCCGACTGCCGATTGCACGTCGAGCAGCATTTCTCGAACCAGCGCATGATAGACGAATACGAAGACGTTTTCCAAAAGCTCATCGCGCGGAACACCTTGGGGCGCTTACAACGCAAAGCTGCCGGCACCGCCCGCAAAGCGGTCGTCAAGCCGGCCCGCAAGGTCGAAACCAGCGTCAAAAAAGCCCTCTCCGGCCCGCACCCTGCGCCTAAACCCAAGAAGAGTAAGTAGGGCAGAGGGCTGAGGGCAGAGCTCGCCCGTGCTCTATGCAGACTTGCGTATCACCGCACGTTATTCGCCCACTGTCACCCGCCGCGGCGGGTCCAGAAAACAAAAAGACTATCCACTACCACTGTTGCGCAAATTCTACACATTCGATATAATTACCCCTGTTCGCAAATGTATTCCGGCTTAGCTCAGTGGTAGAGCGGGGCGCTGTTAACGCCTAGGTCGCTGGTTCGAGCCCAGCAGCCGGAGCCATAACTGACTATCAACGCAAGACGTGATGTCTGAGAACGGTTTGTAAAGTGTTATTTGAACCTTTTTACCATCAAGTAAGAGGTTCTGACCGAGCAACCCAATCAGCTCACGTTTTTCGTTTGGTTCAGCATCTAGGAACAGTTCAGCACCACGGGCAGCTATTTCTAACAGATAGGCAACGGTAACATAATACTGTTCATCGACTTCCAGTAGCCGCTTCAGTTTGCGTTCGTGTAGCTTCTGTTCGTTACGCCACTTGGCACGTTTTTGGTCATATTCCGCTTGAGTAATACTACCGTCGCACTTATCTTCGTAGGCGGTTTCGATACGATTTTGCAACTTTGCCTTTTCAGTCTGATGGTAATTGACCTGTTCACGGTTGAATTGCACCTTGCCGCCGTGAGCTTCCTTGAGCGTCTGCTCAAGCCGTGGCAGTTCAGGTTCAGGGATTTTACAGTCATTGAATAGCTGTGCCAGTATGTTGGTCAGGTCATTTTCTTCCAACCATTCAATGCCTTTGTGCTTGCCCAACTGCTTGTTTTTGCCAGTGCAATGGTAGTAGGTATATTTGTGTTCGTTACCATTCTTCTGCTTTTTGGTTTTTGGCTCCATCGTGATTGCACAGCCACATTGTTTACAGTGCATCATTCCACGGTAGGTGTGGGCTATGCCAGCGTATTTGATTTTCTTCTTGCCGTGACCAGCTATGACGTCCTGCACCTGCCAGAACAGCTCATACGGGACAAACTGTTCGTATTGGTGCGGAAAGTAGGTGTCAGTGGCAGCATCGTATATTTCGCCGATGTAAAAGCGGTTTTTCAGTATCGTGCCCCAAGTGCTCCACGGCATATCGACGTTGTAGTCTTTTTTCATTCGTGCCGACAGTGATTTGTAGGAAAACGTGCCAGTTGCATACAGCTCAAACGCTTTCTTGGCGATATTGGCTTTGAACGGCACAGGATTGACGGTTTTATTCCGTTTATCAACTTCTTCATTCTTGTAGCCATACGGAGCAAGCCACGGCAGCTCGCCGTCACGTAACTTGGCGTATTTGGTGTTGTGGGCGTCTTCCTTGAGCCGATTGATGTGCTGCTTGGCTAGATATACTTTGGTGTCCCAATCGGTAATATCACGCCCAACGGAACGCTTAGTAATGACCAGCCTATCGTGGACGAAGTGCAGCTCCTTGTCGTATTCAGACCGTAGCACGTCCATTGCAACGTGGTCGGCAAAGTTGCGAGTAGCACGGTCAACCCGAAAGGCGATGATAGCATCGACGTCTTTGTGTTTTTTGACGAAGTCCATCATTTCGTTGAACTTTTTCCGAATGCCAGTATCGGCACTTTCGCTGAACACGTATTCGTGGACTACTTCAAAATCTTTGTCTTCGGCGTATTCACGCATTTGAGGGAGCTGTATTTCTTCTAGTGACAGTCCTTCAGTTTCTTGTTTTTTAGTGGAAACTCTAGCTAATATAACGGCTTTACGCATAATCTTACCTCTATTATACTATTACATTTGTAATCATTCAAAGAAGTCAGCAAGGTAAACGGGTCGGAACTTATCCAGCTCCGCCTGTAACAACTCAAAGACTTCTGGCTTTTCGGTGCTGTATTGCAACTGGTCGTTGGCTTTCTTGGCAAGTCGGTGCAAGGCTTCGACACCTTTGACGCCGACAACATCTTTCAGCTCACGCATACCAGATTGCTTGTTGAGCGTATAAAGCCCAATTGCTGCCATAATTGTTGACATATGGCGGTCAGGATTTTGCACAAACAAATCCGATAGCAGTTCCAGCTCGTTTTCTACATCGGCACTAACAATCTTGGGGTAGCGAGAATAGTAATCATCGAGCTGCCATTGCAAGACCTGTTGCGAGTAATCTGCTCGAAAGAGCGTCTGAAAAGTAATGTCATCGGGCGGCAGTCTAGCGTTTTTGAGAGCCGCCTTGATAGTTCGTGGATTACCCAGCCGCACTTCCATACGGAAGACTTCAGGTAGTTGCTTGCGAGGCACATCACTGAACAGGTCAAAAGCAAGCTGGTTATCGTCGTCATAGTGTGGCTGACCACGCTTGCCTTTGAAGTATTCAATCATTTTGTCGTAAAAAGCCAGCTCGTGATATTTGGTGTGCGTCTTATAGCCGTGACCGCCATCAGAGTATTTGTCGTCGCTAGTGGCTTTCCAAGCGTTGACATCGCACTTGCGTATTTCACGCAGGACTTCGTTTGAGGTCATCGTGTGCGGCAACACAAAGTTCTTGGAGTAGTGGACAACTTGGCATTGGGCATTTTTGACCGTTTCAAGACCGCCCCAAATCCTGACCTTGTAATATGCTAATCCGTCTAAAATACGCTGGCAAATTGCTTCAAAATCAGCTTCGTCCAGTTCGTCGAAGTTATTGCCACGCAGTAGCTTCGGCACAGAAAACTGCACACGTAAGCCTTTGCCGAGACCGCCGCCACGCACACCGACATACAGCGTCAGATACGGTAGGTAGCCAAATGTCTGATTGTCTTTTTTGAACGGATTACACTTGGCTGGCATATACGCACCACGCCCAAGGTCGTAATTCGTTGCCTTGAGTATGTTAGTAGCGTTCGGCGTAAACCGAGCTGGCTCAAGCAAGGCAAACTGGTTAGCCTGAAACAGAAGCGTCACGGTGTCTATTCCGACCATCTTCATTCACTACTTCTTCGTAGCGGTTTATGACAGCTTGCTCTATCAGACCGCCTAGTTTGGTTGATATTGGGTAGTAGACGTTGAGCTGGCGATTGCCAACTAGCTTTGTCGGATATACCAGCCGATAACCGCCGTTTGGGCGGGTTACAATGCCGACAGAGCCGCAATATAGCCCGTTGTCCAATACGAAGCTGGCAAAGGCTACCAAGCCGTTCTGGGGCTTTACGGGCGTGATGTTTACTTCGCTAATCATCGCCATCTGCCAAAAATGGGTTGTGCAGCTCAATAGAAGCTAAGCCGATAATTTCTTGCAGCTCCTTGCGGTTTGCCGTGCGGATATATTTCCTGACGGCTTCCGCTAGGCAACATCGACATATTTCAGTCTGCTGCTTGCTTGTCTTTGGGGTTTTGCGTTTGCTCATTACCTTGTCCTTTCTTACGTTGGTCTATGCGTATGAGCAAATCAAAGACACGGGCAACACGACGCAACTCGGCATCAGACCAGCGTTTTGTCTGGCGAGGTTGCGATTTATTACCGTCCTTTTTCTGCTCCATACTTCCAGACTACGGAAGCGACAGTCTGCAGACGACTTACAGAGGTAATTTCACGTATTTGGTATTGAAATAGAGTTTCTTATCGACAAATCCAAAGAGGTCATCGACACCAGTTGCTTTTGCGATAATTGCGTTCAGTCCATCTACACGGTTATAAAGCAGTTTTACACGACGGGTTTTGTCAGTTATTTCCATAAGCCCAAGTAAATCGAACAGGTCGCCCTTTTCGACAGGCTTTTTGACGGGAACGCCGCTGCGGAACATTCTTTTACAAATTATCTCGGCTGGCGTATCGGCTACTAACTGGATAGGTTGGTTCGCAAAGGTCAGTCTGTGCTTCCGCTTATCATAGCGAGGCATAACTAGGGCGAGGATTGCTGGGTCTTGCGAACCGCCTTGTTGCGACTGTAAAGTCACGAGCATTTGTTCCAGCAGTGCGGTGTGTTTATATTGTTCGGTTGCTCTAGCTGGTGGGACAACATCTATATGGTTGAAAGTAGATAGGTCGGCAATCGGGCTGGGCGGGGTCAATTTCTTGAGTGCGTCGCTCATCGGGGTAATATGTTTGAACAAATCGCCAAAGATTTTTTGGGTCGAAAATGTTTCAGACAACTTCGACATCGCTGTTTTGTATTCGTCAACGTGCCGCTGGTCAGTTTTTGAGAGTGAGCTGTAATCCTGCTTGGCAAGCTCCATTACCTGACCTATTGAAGGCGAATTGGTATTGCCGAGGGCTAAAACACGTTTGGGCTTGGTATTGTCATTCTGGTCAGTCATTACATCTTCCTAAAACTCACTAGCACAACAGATGTGCCTACGGTATTATAATAACATCTGATGTAAGACAAATGTCATCAAGAGGACGTAATGACTATCGAGAAGAAAATCCTACCCGAATACTTTGATAAAATCGCTGCAGGCGAAAAAACCTACGAGCTTCGGCTGGCTGATTGGGAATGCAACAAAGGTGATGTGCTCGTCTTGGTTGAAATTGACGCTGTAACCAAGAAGCCGACAGGTCGCACTCTACGACGCAAGGTCGGCTATGTTGGCAAAACCAAAGGGCTGGACTTTTGGACTGACAAAGAAATTGCCGAACACGGCTATCAGATAATTTCACTACTCGATGAACTACCGACTATCCGTATCAAGGACGCTTGGCTGCTTCGGGAAAATGCTTCCAAGCACCTGCACGAACTATGGGGCAAAGAAGACGAAAAACTAGCCGATGATAAGTGGATGGAAAAGCGAGTTGCCGACTATCAAAAAGCGTGGCAACCCGTTGAGCAGAAAATACTGACAGCGATGACCGAATTGCTCGGTTTGTCATTCCGACAAAACATCATAGACGTCAATATCGCACCTTGGTTTCGTGCTTTCAGTGACCCTATGGTTATCGGTGTTATGCAAGAGCCAGACCTTTTTATCGACACTCTGACGCACGAACTTTTACATCGCTTGCTGACCGACAATACAGCCATACCACACGAAACACAGCTTATACCAGAGTGGGAACGACTTTTCGGCAAACAACATTCCTTTACGGCACTGGTTCATATACCCGTTCACGCTGTTTGCAAAGCAATTTATCTTGATGTGCTAAAACAACCAGAGCGACTTGAGCGTGATATTGCCAACAATAAAAAATATGAAGCCACTGACTATGTTGCTGCTTGGGACTACGTCGAGAAACACGGCTACAAGGAAATTATCAAAAAGCTACAAAAGTCGTATCTGAAAATGAGCAAGGAGCAAAAATGAACGACCAAAACCATTATCGAGTTAGCATAAAAGGCATTGCCGTAGACGAAACGGGCAGATTTTTGCTTGCTAAGGAAGATAACGGGAAGTGGGAGCTGCTGGGCGGCGGACTTGACCACGGCGAAGACCCAATCGTTGCACTCAAGCGAGAAATCAAAGAAGAAACTGGGCTAGAAATTACAGAAGTGTCTGCTACGCCAAAGTATTTCGTTACTGCACCCAAAGTTGGTCGTGAGGGATTTGTTGCCAACGTAATCTATGAAGTAAAGCTCAAAGACCTGAACTTTACGCCGTCAGATGAGTGTGTTGAGCTAAGGTTTTTCAGCGTCGAAGAAGCTAAAAAAGTGGATTTGTTCCCGCAAGTCGAAAGATTTATTGAGGTCTTTGACCCAGAGTTGCACACTTAACTATGAGCGAGGTAACTATGACCAAACCAGAGTTTGATAAACCAGCAGTCGCAATCGAGCGAGCAGTGCCTAGTGACGCTGAAGCAATCTGTGATATTCGTGATAGGGCGTGGCTCAAAGCATACCCAAACGCTGAACTTGGCATTACCGTTGATGACATCAGGGTAAACGCACAGGGTCGTGAGGGCGAGTTTGTGCCGAGAAGAATTGCATACCTCAAGGAAAAGCTGGCACAAGCCGACCGTCCAGACGGTGCAACCTTTGTTGCCAGAGCCGATGGCAAGACCATTGGTTTCGTTGACCCGTCTATCGAGGACGGTAAACGACGGATTGGGGCAATCTATGTTTCGCCCGAAGCTCAAGGAATGGGTGTTGGTGGTAAACTGATGGAGCAAGCCCTTGCTTGGCACGGTCGTGACGAAGACATATTTCTTGAAGTGGTCAGCTATAACCAAAACGCCATAGATTTTTACAAGCGGTTCGGGTTTGAGCAAACTGACGCAGTAGTTGAAGATGAGCCAGGACGCCCAGATTACCTCAAGTCGTTGCCACAGATAGAGATGGTGCTGCGAGCAACCAAGTAAAGCGACTTCCAAGTATGAAGATACTCATAATCGAGGGCATAGCGACAAGTGGTAAGTCCAGTCTTATAGAGAAGTTATCGAGCTTACTACAAGGGCAGCGGGTTGTTGTTTACGGTGAGCCAGATACTCATATCCCAATTATGGATAAGCCCGACCAGCTACACATTGAGTTTTTCAGGTCATTGATAGCCAAAGCAACCGAAACAAAAGCTGACCTGATAATCTTTGACAGACTACATTACACACAAGCATTCAGGGCAAAGGTTGATGTAGTCGAATACGCTGAAATTGAGGATTTACTAGCGGAGCAACAGACACTCGTGACATATCTGAAAGTCGATGAAGATGCCGTTGCAAACAGAGTTATGCTTGCCACAAAGCACCGTGACAAAGAGTGGGGCGATTACGTGCAGACCAAGGGTAAATCATTCGATGAAATTGCCAAGTATTACATAGACCAGCAAAGAAGCCAGCTCAATCTACTCAGCAAATCGAAGCTCGCAAACAAGGTATTCGACACCACAGACCACGAATACACTACCGTCGCAGAAACGATTATCAACGAATGGTATAAGCAGAACTAACGTGGGTAAGGATAAATACATCAAGCCCGTAGACAACAGCAAAGACGCATACGCTCGGCTGAAACCTATAACCGACGCTGCACAATCAGGTGCACTAGAACCGTGGAGCCCGTCTGTCATCGATTTGCTTGCCAGATATGGCGTGAATGTTCAACGACTTGAAGACGTAAAGGCACAAGCTAACTTATCTTTTCCAACTTCAATCAAAGACCATAGGTCAATGGCTATTGGTTTCAGATACGCCAAAGACGACGGTAGTTTTGCAGAAGATTTATTTGTATTCGTTGAAGATGTTGGGCTGACCTGCTACTACCGTGGTTCGCAAGAAGAAGCTCTGCCCGAATACGGTGGCACTCATCACGCAACGATTGTGCTTAGTGAACTGCTGCCTGATTTTCAACGAGATATGGCAGAAATGCAGCAGCAAATCGACAGTATCAAGGCTCAATCGGCATACAGAACAAATGCTCATAATGTTGAAATTATCACCGATGAAGAGTTTGCTAGGCAGAAGCAAGCCATATTGGCAAAACACGCACAGGCAGCACACTCATTTCAAATCCGTTTTAGTGGCTCATCAGCAGCACGAGCAGCAGGTCACGCCGTAAAGGTCGAAGCAGACCGAGAAATTGCTGACCTTGTGGCGAAGAAAAAGAATAGTGATAGATTTTATGAACTTGAGCAAATGGACATCAATGACGCTTTTGACAAGGACTATAAGGACAAGCAGAGCGACCTCGGAAAACGTAATATGCTCACATCTGGATTTGGTCAGCAGGAACTAACCGTGATACGAGAACGACAAACACGGGAGCTTGAAAAACTGGCTTTGAAATACGGTAAGCCGAAAGAAGGCTAGGTTTTCGGGCTACCAAAAAAACGCTTGGCAAATCTACCCCGAAAAATTGGATATTTCATAGGCGGGAGTGCTATTTGGCAGAACAAAGGGGGACTACCCCCGCCCATCAATCTGTTAGTCGTTCAGGTGAGCAATAGCGTAATCGGCTTCCGATGCTGTGAACTTCTCGCCGTAGCTTGATGTTAGCTGGTCGTGGATAGCAGATGGCGATAAGTGCTGGGTATTCTGATAGTCCTTTGCCTTGGCTAGAGCATTGGCGTTCCAATCGGCTTTGACGTTGTCGATTGCGTATTGAGCAGCGGCAGCCGAGAACTTGCCGCCATACTCAGATACCAGTTGGTCGTAAACACCTTGCTTGGACATATGCATCGTGTTGGCGTATGAGCCAGCCTGACTAAGAGCCGACTTATACTCGGCTGGCACGTCAGGTTGTTTCGGTTCAGCCTTTGCCGTCGGCTCGTTTTTGCTTGCTGTGTTAGCTGTTAGGCTAGTGCTACTTGAGCTGTTGTTCGTTGATTTATTACCACCGCCAGACGCACCGCCAATTCCTGCTAATACGATAAATGCCAGTATTATGGTCAGCACTTTATGACGAGCAAACCAATTCTTCTTCTTTTCAGTCACTGTAGTTGTTCCTTTCTAGTGATTACTTATGTCATCAGCATATAACATTTGATTACATTTGTCAGTGGTTACTTACATTTGTAAGCAATACGCTTGAGGAGTGAAAACTACATCTGTTGATACTGTTTATGAAGAATTACGCCAGCGATTGATTGCTGCACGTAAAGCCAAGGGTATGACACAGGAACAACTGGCAGATAAGACAGGGCTTGACCGTTCGCATATCGGCTACATCGAGCAAGCTGGCAAGCAGCAACGCAAGCCTACCGTTTCGACACTGCACAAATTGTGCCAAGCACTCGACATCAATTTGGAACAACTGTTCAAAGGTCTATAAGCTAGTCCGCTAGACAGTTGCACCAAGTAAGGCAGGACGGTGTATCCCAAGTCTTTGAGCCAAATCCTTGAGGTAACTATGGTCAACTTGAAACTCCAAAGACAGGTTGCTGATTGAATTGTGTAGGGGGAGCCAATTTTGACTTTTCATTGCGGAAAGCAACCCATCAAAGGGCTTCAACAGATTGAGTTGAAGCCTTTTTTGGTCTATTTGGGCGTTCGCAAGTAGAGCCTTCAAGATTTTGTTCTTTTGGACGAATTGCGAACTTTGGAAGATACTACGGGAGTTTTGGGCTAGTTCTAACAGATATTCAGCCGTTACAGTGAAGGAAGTATCGTTGTTGGTGTATTCAACCAACTTGTATTCCAATTCTTCCTTTTCTGCCTTTGCTTTCTTTACATATTTGTCATAGTCAGTCGTAGTAATACGTCCGTCTAGGCGGTCTTCGTAGAGTGTATCAAGCCGTCTTTCTATAACGGCTATTCTATTGCTGGTGTCTTTGATGGCATTTTTATAGAACAACTGTATATTATCGTGTTCGCCTTTCAAGATACCGATGACCTTGCTGACAATATCATCGCTAATAGCCAGTTGTTTCAGCACATCGTCAATCTGTGGCAACAGTTCGCTTTCTGGCACTGGCGGTTGATGACACTCTATGGTTGCTGACCTTGCCCTTGAACAGCGTAGATAGACACGCCCTTTCTTTTCGTATGATGAGTATGAACAACCGCAGGTCGCACAGCGAATAACGCCACTGAACGTAAAGGTTGACAGTGTGTCTATGGTTGAATAGGTGTGTAGTGAGACACCCCTGGACAAGCCAGGGGCTTGATGAGTAGGGTCGCCTCGAAGGCGATGCCGCCGCGAATTTGTTGTTATATGGCGGTCAGGCCTGAGCTAGAAACGTCCGGCGTCAGCCG
>JBDHUJ010000032.1:0-16775 GCA_039809105.1 Saccharimonadales bacterium (SeqCode) | reverse complement strand
ACTAGCCAGCACTTTTTATTCCCAGGAATATCTGGTAGTTTTGACATTGGAACATCTCCTCTGTACTTGTTAGGTTTGCACTTACAAGTTTACGGGATGTTCCGTTTTAGTTTAGTGAACCTTGTATATAAAACCCTTATGGTTGGCGGAGAACTAAATGATTTTGGACCGAAGGTATTCGCGCAACCCGGGCCCGAGGTCTTCGTGGCTCAACCCAAAGTCGAGAACCGTTTTCAGGTACTCCAGCTTGTCGCCGGTGTCGTAGTACCGGCCGTTCTGGATTTGACAGGCGTAATACGGCAGGCCGTCGCGTATCATGGCATCGACTATCGGCTGCATCATGAACTCACCGTCAGTATGGGTAGCGCTTGCTTTTTCTATGTACTCGAATATTTCGGGCGTAAAGAGATAGTTGCTCACACTCGCCCAGCTAGACGGCGCCGCTTCCTTGCCCGGTTTTTCGATAATCGCATCCATCTTTCGTACACCGGGGCTGACTTCTTCGCCAGAAACAAATCCGTATTTTTTATACTCGCTGTCGTCTTCGGCAGTTTTGCATGCGAACACCGCACCGCCATACTTCTCGTGCACTGCAATCAGCTGTTTGACCGCACTCGGACTCGAAACAAAGAAGTCGTCCGCCCAGGTGTACAGGAACGGCTCGTTACCGATGAGGTGTGCGGCATTCGCGATGGGCGTGGCATTGCCGTACGGGCCTTTCTGGCGCAAGTACACGAAGTTTGCCATGTTGGCGATGGCTTCTATCTGGTCGATGTAGGGCTTCTTTTTCTCGCCGCCGGCACGCAGGTTGTTTAGCAGGTCTTCGCTGGGCAAGTCGAAATGGTCTTCTATGGCCCGTTTATTGCTAGAACCGATGATAATGATGTCTTTAATCCCGGCATCGACCAACTCTTCCACCACATATTGGATGATGGGCTTGTCGATAAGCGGCATCATTTCCTTCGGCATAGCCTTGGTCTGCGGCAAGAACCGCGTCCCGAACCCTGCTGCCGGTATGACCGCTTTGGTAACTTTCTTTGGCTCGTGTCGCTGTGTTTTATCCATCAGTAGATTTTACCATGAGCCTTTCTGCAAACGATGTAACTTCGGGTACAGCATACTTTTTTACACTACCCTGTGGTATACACCGGAAAGTCATTAGTATAACCGGCTTAATCTGATAGCGTAAAAATACGGAACGTTCAGCCGGGCAATATGCTCCACCCCTGAACGTTTCTTTTTATTACAATCAGGAAGTTTGCTCTTGATATAGCTACCGAGCTTACTGTATTAGCTTTCTAGGGATTTCAGTCTGTCGTAGGCAAGGAGGATGGCGACTGGGTCGGTCATGTTGTCTTGCTTGGCGTTGGCGATGAGGTCGGTGATTGAGATAAGGCGGACCTCCGCCCCTTGCTCCGACTCTTCGCGGTCCAATTTTGTCTCGCCAGGCACGCAATCGGTCACCAAGTAGTAATACCGCTGAAAATTCGTGTAGGCATCGCCGTGGCTCGTGCCCAGGAACTCCACACGTCCAGGCACGTAGCCCGTCTCCTCGGCAAGTTCGCGCAGCGCGCCCGCCTCGGGGTCCTCGCCGCTCCGAAGTCCGCCGCCCGGTAAGTCGTACACCCAGCGTTCGGGTCCGGCCCGGAACTGGTGCACCGTTACCACCTGCAAGTCCGGCGTCAGCGCTATGACCGCACCGCCGCGTGAGCCCTCGCTGCCGAAGGTAGTGAATTGGTGCGTCAGCCCGTCTTCCGTTTGATAGTTTTTTATGACTACCGTCCTTTTATACCGTACTCCGACATCCTGCCGAGTGGTCGGGTCGATACGAGTAAACTGCTTCATGTGACTTCCGGCTTTTTTGGAGCGTCGGCGGCGGGCGGCTGCGGTGCCGACGGAGCGGCAGGTACCGAGGGAGCATTCACAGGCTGGGGAGCGGCGGGTGCCGGCGAGGCAGCGGGAGCTTTCGGGAAGCGCTGAGTGACGACGAAGAGAGTAATTAGCCCCAAGGTTATGGCCACGACCACAGGCAGCAGGCCAGCGAATATGCCCGTATCTCTGACGCCCGTGTCGATTCCGGGCAGCTCAGACATAAGCCAGGCGCTGAGGACCGATACCAGGCAACCCGCAACAATCGCACCCGCAAAACACCATGCTTGCCGTGCAGGCATGGGCCGGTGCTGTTTCAACGCGCTTTGCGCGCCTGCGCTCAGGAAAAAGAAAGCCAGATACCCACCGACCAACACCAGGGCGATGTCCCCCGACCCAAGTACGAGCAGCGGCGAAGAAATCCCGGCGAAGACAAGGGCGGCTATACGTACGATAAGGAGCATAATCCACATATATTATGTAGTATAGATGGCGTCAGCCTTCCGCACAACACCGGCAGAGACGAGATTCGTCGCCTCCTTTACAGACCGAGTTGTTTTTTGATGAGGGTAGTGGCGAGAGCGGGGTTGGCTTTGCCCTGGGAGAGTTTCATGACTTGACCGACGAGGAAGCCGATGGCTTTCATTTCGCCGTTCCGTACGTCGTTCGCGGCCTTTTCGTTCTCGGCCAGCACTTGGTCGACAATCTTTATGATTTCGCCTTCGTCGCTGACCTGGATGAGGTTCTTGGCTTCGGCGATTTTTTCTGGGTCTTCGCCAGTCTTGAGCAGTTCGGCTAGAACTTCTTTGGCTGCGGTGGAGCTAAGTTTATTCTCTTCTACCATTTGACTGAGCTTTATCAGTGAGGCGTCAAGGGAATAGATTCCCGCCTGCGCGGGAATGACAGTGGTGGCAGTATCATCTGAATCTTCGTCGGAGGCGGGCTGGAGGAGCCAGAAGGCGACGCGTTTGGCGTGTGACGCGCCTGCGGCCTCGTAGACGCGTTTGACGGTCATAGCTGTAGTCGGTACGGCTACGATGTCTTCGGTGGTCCTGGGGTCGATACCGATGTCGGTCAGAATCTTGCGGTAGTCATCTGGCAAAGCCGGCAAATCGGTCTTAACTGCAGTAATGTACTCTTCGGTTAGAACTACCGGCGGGAGGTCTGGGTCAGGCATGTAGCGGTAATCGTCGGCGTTTTCTTTGGTGCGCTGGCTGAAGGTTTTGAGCTTAGCGTCGTCCCAGCCGCGGGTTTCCTGCACGACCTTTTCGCCGCTTTCGAGCACTTCTATTTGGCGGTTGATTTCGTACTCGGCCGCTTTTTCGACACTGCGGAAGCTGTTCAGGTTTTTGCTTTCAGTGCGGGTGCCGAGCTCGTCAGTCTTACTCACCGACACGTTCACGTCGAAGCGCATGTTGCCGTAGTACAGGTTCGCCTCCGAAACATCGGCGTACTTCATGCGCAGGTACAGTTCTTTGGCGTAGGCTTTGGCTTCGGCCGGACTGTGCATGTCGGGCTCGCTGACGATTTCGAGCAATGGCGTACCGGCGCGGTTCAGGTCGACCAAGCTGTAATCGGTACCGGCTGGATGCGTCGACTTACCAGCGTCCGCTTCCATGTGGGCACGGGTAATACCGATGGTCTTCTTTTCGCCATCGACGTCGACTTCTATGCTGCCGCCGATAATGATGGGTTCATCGTACTGCGTAATCTGGTAGCCCATAGGCAGGTCCGGGTAGAAGTAATGCTTGCGGTCGAATTTGCTAAACTTTTGTGGTTCAGTGCCGAGCGCAAAGGCAGCGCGACAAGCCAGCCGCACAGCTTCTTCGTTCAACACGGGCAACGCACCGGGCAGACCGAAATCTATGTGATTCACCAGCGTATTCGGCGCAGCTTCCCGAGCATCGTTATCTGCCCCACTGAAGAGCTTCGTTTTCGTCTTGAACTGGACATGGCATTCTATGCCAATGGTCACCTTGTACCGTTCGCGAACGTCTTGCGATATCATACGCCGCACCCCTTGGCACTCGCCGGGTTACTGAAAAGTGAAAAGTGAAAAGTGAAAAGTGAGCTCGATGCATCCCATTCATATTTCATATTTCTCATTTCACATCTCATCACAATGCTCCCAGGTCTTTTAGCGCGGCACGGATACCAAGGAGCGCCTGCTTCACTTCTTTCTCCGTCAGCTTGACATCGCTTTCGTGTACCAAGCGGTTGCGCAGCTTGTGGCCGGACCACACGGCGTCGTTGTCCTGTATATCGTGCTGGGCGGTCATGAGCCGCTCGCCCATGCTCTTGCCTTTGTAGCGGCAACGGCGCAGCGCGTCGTCGAGCAGTTTGTCGGCGTCGATTATGGCCAGCGGCCAGGTTTCTTTGTTGGCAAGCAGCTTCTGCAACGTCTGCCATTTGTCATGGTAGTACTGCCGGTTCAACCGCTTCGGGCGGCGGCGTGCCAGCAGGCCCGCGCCGAACACCACCACGAGCAGCCCGATTATACCCGCTGCCAGCGTCCACATATTCAAAACATCACTCATTGCGCCAAAATCTCCTCTGTTTGTTTCGCCACCTCAAGCAGCGCCCGGTCAGCTCCTTGCGGGGCTATAATCTGCAGCCCCACCGGCAGTCCCTTGTTCGTACCCGCCGGGACACTGATGGCCGGTACACCGCCGAGATTGATAGCTACGGAATAGATATCTGCCAAATACATCTGCAACGGGTCGTTGGCGTTTTCGCCGATTTTGAAGGCTGTGGTCGGTGCTACCGGACCGACCAGAAAGTCTACCGACTGGAAAGCCGCCTCAAATTCTTGGATAAGTTTGGTGCGGACAGTCTGCGCCTTTTTGTAGTAGGCGTCGTAGTAGCCGCTGCTCAGAACATAGGTGCCTATCATAATCCGGCGCTTGGCTTCTTTGCCGAATCCTACGCCACGCGATTTACCGTAGCTTTCATCTAGATTGGACGCCTCGGTGTTCGTGTAGCCGTAGCGCTGGCCGTCGAACCGGCTCAGGTTACTGCTGACTTCGGCCGGACACAGTATGTAGTACACGGCGAGCGCCAGTGGTAGCGACGGCAGGCTGACTTCCTGCACATCGGCCCCGGCTGCTTTGAGTTTCGCAATGGCTGCTTCAACGTTTTCGCGGACGTCGTCACTCAAGCCTTCGCCGAAGTACTCTTTTATAACCCCGATTTTCAATCCGGCCACTGTCATTCCGGCCTCCGAGCCGGAATCTACCGCTTTAGATTCCGGGTCAAGCCCGGAATGACGGGACAAGGAATAGCCCTGTGGGTCGCGGTCGATGGTCGTGCTGTCGAGGGAGTCTTTGCCGGCCATGATGTTCATCACTAAAGCCACATCTTCGACGCGGCGCGCCAGCGCACCGATAGTGTCGGTACTACTCGCCATCGCTACGACACCACTGCGACTCACGAGTCCATAGCTCGGTTTATAGCCGACTGCGCCCGTAAAGCTGGCTGGCTGGCGTATAGAACCACCCGTATCAGTACCGAGGGCGAACGGCGCCAGGTCGAGCATGACGGCCGCAGCCGAGCCGCCAGAAGACCCACCGGGCACTCGGGTTTCGTCGTGCGGGTTTTTAGTCGTAAAGAAATCGCTGTTTTCGGTCGAGGTACCGTGTGCGAACGCGTCCAGGTTTGCCTTCGCCACGCAAATAGCACCTTCCGCTTCCAGCCGTTCGATAGCGGTTGACTGGTACGGCGCAGCAAAGCCCTTCAGGATGTTGCTGGCAGCGGTCGTTTCTGCGCCAAACACCAAGAAATTGTCTTTGGCTATGAACGGCACGCCCGCCAAACGACCTTTGTTATCGCCAGCGTCAATTGCCTTAGCTCGTTCGCGGGCCCGGTCGGCCGTGGTCGCGATGATAGCTTTGAACGACTCTTTTTCGGCAATCGCAGCTAGCGACTGCTCCACGAGATCTACAGCCTTCAGCTCGCCTTTTTGAACTTTGGCGGCGATGTCCGCAATTGGCTCCCAGCTCATGCCGAAACTCCGTTTCGGCTAGAAGATAGAAGATAGAAGATAGAAGATAGGGGGTTACCCTTTATTCTACATTCTTCATTCCTTATTCTGCCATTCATCCAATCATCCTTTTGACCTTGAGCTGGTTATTTTCCACGGCAGGAACGTTTTTGAGCAAGTCGGCAGGAGCGTAGCCATAGTCTATGACTTCGTCTTTGCGCATGACGTTGGTCAAGCCCGTGACCTGGTTGGTCGGCGCGAGCCCTTCAACATCCACGGAAGACAGCTGTTCGACATACTGCAAAATAGCGCTCAACTCGCCACTGAACTCCTCTACTTCTGCGTCACTCAAAGAAATTCGCGCCAAACGCGCGAGCTTCAAGACATCGTCCCGTGAAAGTGTTGCCATTCCTTACATAATATCGCAAAAAATCTCCCTTGTCAGTATTTTACAAACGAACCATAAGGTGTATACTGCACTCAACCTAATCGACGCAATTGTGATAGACGTTACAATTCTTGAAACCAGCCGAAACGGTGATGTTGTCGACAGCCACTTCAGGGTAGAGGGTTCACACGGCAGTTTCCTAGTGCATGAGAGTGTTAACCATGCGCTTACAGGGCTTGCCCCTGACCTTATATGTTTTCAAGGCATTGTACAAGCAACTGGCGACAGATGGGCGAGCACAGTACATACGAATGCCCAACAGGACTTGCCGGTAGCAAGTGTGACCACTGTGGGCAACAATGGCGTCGGGATTCACAACGGCCAAGACACCGCATCCCGAGCCGAAACCGCTGCCGACCGTATAGCATACCTCAGAGAACGCAGCGCTAAAGCAGGCCTGATTCTTGCCGGTTTATCACTGGGCTCGCAGACTGCGCATGATATCGTAAAGGTCGATACTATAGGTGACCTCCCTATCCGTGGGGTCGCGCACATCGGCCCGGGGCTTGCTAGTACCGCTCGGGCGCGGGAGCTTACTCAACGACTTCCAAACCACGTCGGTATGAGTACCTTATGGTCAATGGGTCAAGCCTTTTTTACCGACCAACCTAAATTTTGGAATAACTCCCGAGAGATAGCGAACATCCTGACTCGTTCCGCCCTCAATATGCAACCCATTGATCACCAACGCAGCATGATAGAGCGCGGCACTAATCCTGAAGAGATAGAACGAGTATCTTTGCGCTACCCAACTATCGTTATCGCCGGGCTCGACGATGTTGTGTACGACAGGTTTATGTGGCAAGCTATCCGCAGTCGGACAGGACTGGCTATACACGAAGTCAAAGGGGTTGGGCATAACCTGGTTTACGAAGAGCGCCATGCCATCCGAGCGCTCAAGCACGCATTTGAGTACTTGAGCCCTGCCAGCGCGCACACCCCCGCCGCTTAGCCAGTTTTTACCATGTGACACCTACATTCTGGATTTGATGTCTTTGATCGGGTCGCGGAGTTCGGCGGCCTGTTCGGGCTAGAGACCTGCGGTCAGCCTAACAGGACCCAGCGGACGACTTCGTCGCGCAAACGACGGTATTCGGCTTCGTCGAACTGCATGTTGGCTATGCAGAAACGGCCGCCCTTCATGTTTGTGCAGAACATCGAGTCCTGCATATCGCCGCAGTCATGCAGAAACAGACAGTTATTTATTTTGCCGCACCACGACACTTCGAAGCTGTTTGAAACTTCGCCGCTATCGGTGACCCGTACACAAAATGCGCTGTTTGCTACACCTTGGCTGGCAACCATGTACTCACAGTTCGTCATGTTGTCGCTAAGAATAACGTTTTTGCTACGCCGTATATCCTGCGAGCGGAAGACGTTTTCGGAGTTATGTAGGTTGTCTGACTCCGCAACGTTAATTGACTCGAGCAAGCGCTCCGTCGTCGTATAGTTCACCTCGTTCCAGGCCGCAAGCACATCCTGCAAGCCTTGCAACGGCCTAGGCGAGCGCATACCGGTCGAGTCCTGATGAGCCCGGGCGTTGTCCATTTTCATAAATCTCGAAGCATTGACCGATTGCGCCCAAGTAGTAGAGCCGTCGACGACGTCGTGCACCTGCTGCGGTAGCCGTACATCAAACGCAAATTTCTGCATGGCAACCTCCAAGGACAGCGGGTTCTGGTAGCCAAAGACCTGGCCCACAACTTTATCGAGAATTTGCTTTGCTTCGGTAGTGTTCATGGTCTGCTCCGTTATTTTAGCTTCTTCTTACCCGTTGAGTGGCTAGCCAGGATGTCCTTGACACTCACATACCCTACTCCTGGCGGCACACCGATTGTCGCAGTTTCGGTTGGCACCGGTTCGGCTTTTTGCTCGACGAACTTCGATGGCAGTTGTGCCGGTGCCGTATAGGCATGTAGCTGCGCTTGCCTGTCGTAGCCTGGAGTGGCGACGTATTCCAGCGTCCGCGCTTTGACACAAGGTAGGATTTGTCCCTGACTCGAGAGCCTCAGGAAACATTCGCGACTGTTCAGCGACGTCAGCAATTTGACGCGGATATCGCTTTCCTTAAGCCCTTTTGCGGCTTCTGTCTCGACCACTTCGTGTGGCAGCTCTATGGTGAGGTTACCTTCGAGTGCCCGGGCGTCTTCTTCCGAAACCCGGAACACGTAGTAATTCTGCACGTTGGTGAAGATAGATTCCTGAAGCGGCCGGTCAATCTGGCCGAAGTACTGCTGGCTCAGGAAGACGAACAGATTGTATTTGCGCGCTTCGGCCAAAATGCTTGCGATGGCTGGGTTCTGCACCACCGAAACCTCGTCTATAACCAAGATAATTTTCTCGTTAAACGCCCGGGCTTGCGCTAGCAGAAACAACTGTTGTATGAGCAGCCCGGCGACGGTTTTGACCACTTTTTCACCCATGCTGACTTTATTCAGTGAAAAAACTGTCAGGAAGTTACTGCGCACCAGCGAGGCGATGCTCTGGGCATTTTCATTCTGCTCGCCGAGGGATGGCTGCAGCTGCATCTCGTCTACCAGTGAGACGATAGGGGAGATAGTTTCGTTGTAGTAGGTGCTGCGCAATTCGTTAAAGTCGGTACCAAAGAACTGGGTAATGTTGGCCGGCACATAGCCTTCGACATGTTTCAGAATCTGGTTGCGGTATTCGATATCGGTCAGAAACCGCTTGAGCTGGTGTAGCGACATCGTCTGGGCGGTCATGAGCACAAACAGACTGAAACGAAGTAGCCGTTCCAACTTCGGATTGTGCTGCTCGGCCAGCAGTGACTTGAAGAGTGTGCCCGTAAGCTCAGTGGCGGCAGATATGTCCGTCCCGGCACCGCTGAACAGTTCCGCCGACTCCGAACCCTTAAAGTTCAACACATGCGAACCCTCTATTCCCGAGAGGTCACTCTCGAGCGCAGCATGCGGGTCTATGACCACTACCCGGTAGTTCGCCCGCTGCCCAGTGCTTTTGTTGAGCCGGTCTATCATAAGACTTATGAGCTTCGATTTGCCGCTGCCGCTTGAACCGATGATAAGCGAGTGTTTGTCGAAGTCGTAGCTCTGCAGTGGCAGATAGTAATTGTTCGGCAAGTACGGAAACGTATCGACTTCGAAAACAGCGTTCAGATTGTCACTTTGCAGTATATGGAGGCTTTTTTGGATATCTAGGTACTGTGGCTGCTTGGCGCGCAGGTACTTGGTGTTAGCCTCGAAATCAACCGCCAGCAAAGACGTCGGAAAACTGAATGATGTTTTGTGTGCCACGGTATGATGACCGGCAAGTGTTTTGAAATACAGCAGCAGACTGACATGCGCCTTTTCCGGACCGGCGGCACGCAGCGAAAACACCGCATAATCCAGATCTTTGTGGCGCTGTACCTGGTATTTTTCGCGCATGTCTAGCAAGCTGCCGTTCGTGACGTATTGCACCAGGTGCTCCGTACCTGCTCTGACTGGTATGGCAACCTGCCCACCCTCGACTGGGCGAAGCACAACCCCGGACAGATTACTCGAAAGTAGTCCGACATCCCGGTTGGTGCCTACGAAATAACGGACGGTATTGTGCTCTATCTTTACGACCAATTTCCATTGCGCCAAGATGCCGATGTACTGCGAGATACCGAGCAATATCTTCTGCCATGCCGCTTTATCGAAAGAGTCTTGCAGCAAATACAGTTCATACCAGTACTGCATGCCTTGGTATTTACTCGGTTTCATTACCCTTTAGCATACGACGACCCGGCACAGTACGCAACAAAACTGCTTATCTTATATTCCTTGGCGTCAAAAGATGCTACATCTTGGATTTGATGTCTTTGATCAGGTCGCGGAGTTCGGCGGCTTGCTCGAACTGGAGGTTGGCGGCAGCGAGGTCCATTTGGGCGTTCAAGTCTTTGAGTAGTGTGCCGTATTCGTCTTTCGGAATCTTTTTCAGGTTCAGTTTAGCGCTTTGAGCTTCTTTGCCCAGCATTTCTTCGGTCTTCATGCTGCCTTCGATGGCCCGTTTGATGCCGGTCGGCGTAATACCGTGCTCAGTGTTGTAGGCTTCTTGGATACCGCGGCGGCGGTTTGTTTCGTCCATAGTGCGGCGCATGCTGTCGGTTATGCGGTCGGCGTACATTATGACGCGACCTTGTTCGTGGCGGGCGGCGCGGCCGACGGTCTGTATCAACGCCTGCTCTGAACGGAGAAACCCTTCTTTGTCGGCGTCGAGAATAGCTACCAGCGACACCTCTGGCAAATCCAAACCTTCGCGCAGCAGGTTGATGCCGACCAGCACGTCATATACACCGAGCCGCAGGTCGCGGAGGATGTCGGTGCGGTCCAAAGTATCGACGTCTGAATGCAGGTACGCCACTTTGATGTTCAGGTCTTGCAGGTATTCGGTCAGGTCTTCGCTCATTCGCTTGGTCAAAGTGGTGACCAGCACGCGCTGCTGCTTGCCGATGGTGTCGCGGATTTCGGCGATGAGGTCGTCTATCTGCCCTTCTATTTGCCGCACTTCTATCTTGGGGTCGAGCAGGCCGGTCGGACGGATGACCATCTGGGCCGGCTTGGGACTGCGGCTGAGTTCGTATTCGGCCGGCGTGGCGCTGACGTACACCGCTTGGTTCACGTGGCGTTCGAACTCGGTGAACATCAGCGGCCGGTTGTCGAGCGCGCTGGGCAGACGGAAGCCGTGTTCTACCAGCACTTCTTTGCGGGCGCGGTCGCCGTTGTACATGCCGCGGACCTGCGGTATGGACATGTGGCTTTCATCGACCAACAAGAGATAATCATCGGGGAAATAATCGAGCAAGGTGGCGGGCTGTTCGCCGGGTTCGCGGTTGGTCAGATACCGACTATAGTTCTCAATTCCCTTTACGAAGCCGGTTTCCTGCAGCATTTCCAGGTCGAACCGCGTCCGCTGTTCTAACCGCTGCATTTCGAGCAACTTGTTTTGTTTTTTGAATAAAGCTAATCGCTCCGCCAGTTCGTCTTCTATCTTCACCATGGCGTCTTTGAGCTTTTCCTGCGGGGTCACATAGTGGCTGCCCGGGAATATTTTATACTCATCCAGATTTGCCAGAATCTCGCCAGTTAACGGGTCTATACGCGTTATGCGGTCGACTTCGTCGCCAAAGAGCTCTATGCGGTAAGCCATTTCCTCGCCCGCCGGAAACACGTCTACCACATCACCACGGACGCGGAAGGTGCCACGGTGGAAATCGACGTCGTTGCGGGTGTACTGGATGTCGGTAAGGTGGCGGAGAAACTTGTCGCGGACACGCTTTTCGCCCTTTGTGACCAAAATAGACAAGCCATTGTAATCTTCGACGCTGCCGATGCCGTATATACAGCTGACGCTGGCCACGATGAGCACATCCCGCCGGCTCAGCAGGCTGTCGGTCGCGGCGTGGCGCAGCCGGTCGATTTCTTCGTTTATCTGCGAGTCTTTCTCGATGTACGTATCCGACCGGGCAATGTACGCCTCTGGCTGGTAGTAGTCGAAGTAGCTGACGAAGTAGTGGACGGCATTGTCCGGAAAAAAGTTCTTAAACTCGGCATATAGCTGCGCGGCGAGCGTCTTGTTATGACACAACACCAGCGTCGGTTTCTGCACATTCGCAACCAAGTTGCTCATGGCGAACGTCTTGCCACTCCCAGTTACACCCAGCAACGTCTGCTCCTTCACGCCATTCCGAAGCCCGTCCGTAAGCTGCGCAATAGCCGCCGGCTGGTCGCCGGTGGGCTGGTACTCGCTCTTCAGCACAAACTTACTCATCCCTACATTGTAGCAAGAGTAGCGACTTTAGCGAGAGTGAGCGTCCGGACTGCAAATATTTTCCGTCTTGCCACAGCCTTTTTGCGGTCAGTCCGCTTTAGTAATAGATGCCGCTTCCGTGTCGAACTTCATGCCGACATCGCTGGCCGTTTTCGTATCTGCGGCGTATTTCGAATCGGTAGAGCACGCTCCTTGCGGCAGGTAAAAGTCATAGTAATACCCGTTTGCAAGAACTCCTTGGCCCGACGCCAAATCCGATTCTGATTTCGCCCGGTATAGCTCGCCGACCGTAGAGGCGGCTTTGGAATCGCTACAACCAGTATTCAGAGATGCTACCGAGATAGTCGCATGGGTACCGTCTACCACGGTATAGCTCACATTTTTGGTAGTTTCGCTCAGAGGAATCTTTACGCCCCATTCGCTGACGGTAAGATACGCGGCCGAAGACTCCCCAAGGTCACTCGAGTTTTCAGTGTCGTTGCTCGACTGAGATGTCTGCGAGCTTGATTGCTTGCTTGACTGGCCTGAGCTGGTTTGTTTAGCGTGCCAGACGAACCAGCCTGCGCCGGCGATAACACCCACGACAACAATGATTAAGACCACTTCGAGCGCACTAAAACCAGATTGGCTATGGACAAGCTTTGCGTGAGATTTCATGACGGTTATTCCTTTACCAGGGATTCAAATAATGAAGTTTGCGCCGTATCGATGGCAGAAGTCTGGTCAGAAGCGACTTCGCACCCAGCCATAGGGTAGACGCGCTTGTAAAAATAGTTACCGATATGTTTGAGGGCCGAGTTCTTTTCGGCGTCGGCGTCGCTAATGGCAGAGCCGTCAGCGGCAGTTACCTTACCGGCTGCGTAGCGTTGTATACCCCACGCAGTCTTCGGGTTCACCTGTGTACCGCAAGTAGTTACGGCATCCTGCGCCGGTGAATCAATCTCCGCCACATCGTCTTTAATGGCGTATGTCGCACCTTTCAGCGAATCAGGAACCGTGACTTTTATGCCCCACTCGGATATCGTCAGCGTACTTTCATCGGTAGCGTCGGCAGTACTCGTCTGTTCCGCAGTTGTCTGCTGCGATGCGTCCGACGAAGCCGTCTTGCTGCTTTGGCTCTTGTGCCAGACGAACCAGCCTGCGCCGGCGATAACACCCACGACAACAATGATTAGAATTACTTCCAAGGCGCTGAAGCCGGATTCGTTGCTATGTTTTTTCACAATACTTAGACCTTTCTACTTTCTACTTTCTACTTTCTACTTTCTACTTTCTACTTTCTACTTTCAATTATTATGCAGATTTGCTGAAAACACAAGCGGAATTCGCCTTACTCTATGAGTGACTTGATGGCATCGACCGTCGGTTTGGCCGCACTCTCGTTCACGCAACTATTACTACTGGAGAAGCCGTAGGTATAGACGTAGTCACCCAGGGTTCCCGTTTCGTCAGGATACTTGGCTGCGTATTGCCTGCCGGTCAACGTCATGTCACTCGGTGTATGTACGGAAAAGTGCGCCACTTCGTCCAGTTTGGCGCGCAGCAATGTTCCCACGCCGCCTCTATCGGCAGCACAAGTGGGGTCTGCCGCTGCCAACTCCTTGGAACTCAGGAATTTCACATTGTCAGCCGTTCCCGCCACATAAGTCAGCGTCACGTCACCACTATAGTTGATACTGACGCCCCAGCCAGCTATGTAAAGCGCCTTGTCTTTGGTGTCTGTGGCCGTCGTTTTAGGGGTAGTCGTAGGAGAAGTAGTGGTTGCTTGGTTGGTCGTCGTACTAGCAGCAGGGGTACTCGGTTTTTTTACGGCGAGCAGCACTAGCACGATACTGCCGGCGCAAAACAGGATGCCGACCCCCACGCACAGGACGATGATGAGCCCGCGGTTCGTTTTGGGCGGCTGCGGCGCAGGTGGCGTGGCGTCGGGAGTGGGCAACGGGTTTGCGGGCGGCTGCGACGGGAAGCCCGGCGGCATGAACGCAGGTGATTGCCCGGGCGGCTGAGGTGTTGGTGTTTGTGGTGGCATAGCTTACTATCCTTTTTACGCCCGAAGGCGCTTACTACTCTGTTTGGTTTAAGTCGCTCCCTGTCATTATATGGAGAACCATCGAAAACACAAGCAATTTGCTATACTAGAGCCATGGATCTTTCAGACGAACCGACGCAGTCGCCGAAACGCGCGATAATACAAAGAGAGCTTATAAAAGAAACCTCGGAGCGGCTCAGCCGTATAGACGGCGAGTTTGCCGACGGTTTTGAGCTGATAAACAAGTATAACGACACCATAACGTTCTTCGGGTCGGCACGGTTTGACGCCAGTCACCCTTGGTATCAGAAAGCCCGCGAAATTGCCGGAGCCCTGAGCGACGAAGGCTACGCTATCGTGTCGGGAGGTGGCGGTGGGATTATGGAAGCCGCCAACCGCGGAGCGCTCGAAGCCGGCGGCCGCTCTATAGGCCTGAACATACAGCTGCCGAAAGAGCAGTCGCTGAACGAATACACCAACGATTCCATGCCGTTCCGCTATTTCTTCACCCGAAAAGTCATCTTGGCGTATGGCGCGAGCGGGTACGTCTATTTCCCGGGCGGCTACGGCACACTGGACGAACTGTTCGAAATAATTACGCTTATACAGACCAAAAAGATGCCGCTAGCACCGATAATCCTGGTCGGCAACGACTACTGGGAGCACCTGGATTACTTCGTAAAATCGCAGCTGCTCGAAGGCGCCCACACCATAAGCCCGGGCGATGAGACACTCTATACCATCACCGAAGATATACAGGTCATAAAAGCCATCATGAACCACCACCGCGACACGGCGAATGCGTTCTCTCCTGTCGCCGACGACACTGCTCCCGAACCCGCTCACTCGTAGAACGGAGAAACATCCGCCTCCCACAGACGTATTTTAACCGTGGCCGCAGGCCACACAGCTCCCCGGACACGTAGTAACAGCTTGCCCTGTCGGTCGCTGCCCTCGAAAACCCGGCTGCATGGAGGCTGCTTGGTCCCGATTGATGCGGGCTACGGCCTGTACTAGACCGGAGCAGTCGAGAACAAGCAGCCTCCAGGTACCGAGTTTTTGAACCTAGGCAGCGAGAGTTTTGGTTACTTTTGCGGTCAAAAGTAACAGGAAAAAGACGAAAAAAGGTACAACGGGTGGCTGGTCCCGTATTACAACGTCCGTGGATACGCAGACCCACGTGAGACTGGCTGCGGAAGCACCAAGACTGGATTCCCAATCGAGTTGGGAATGACGAATGTAGGAGGCAAGAGCAAAGCTATTCGCCGGGGTCGAAGGCAAGTTCAGGGGCGAGTTGCTGGTCAAGCTTGCCGAGCAACATCGCTTGGAGGTTATCCTGGTGTAAGTACCGCGCCATGAGTTCACGGCTCAGAGACGCGCGCATGTGGTGGATGACCCGCTGCGGGTAGTCGAACCCATTGCAGAGCGTCAGCGCCACATCAAGTACGTTCATAGAGACCGGCTGGCCCTCGTCCAACAGCGCCAATAGCTGACTGTTCTGCCAGAACTCGAGTGCCGGGTGCATATCTGCCAGTACATCTTCGGCGGCGTGCCACTGCAAGTCTTCCGGCTGAACGTGCGGTTCGAAGACTTCTGGATGGTAGGCGCTGTGGTCGTTGCCGTAAAACCACTGCACGACCTTCCACGGTAGCGGTTGCCCTGCCAGGTCTGCCTGGGCGACCGGCTCTTGCAGCATGGTCTGGCGCACGATATCGCCGAAGTCGGGCTTAACCTGTTGCAGCTTTAGGAACGAACTGCGGGCGCGAATATCATTGAAGGCATCGATGCCTAGAAGTAGCGTGGTTATAGCCAAGCCCGGCAAATCTTCTTCCATGGGCAGCAGCACGACCGCCCCTAGCTCGCTGAGTGCTAGCATATTGTGTTTGTACTGTGCCACGTGTGCAGCGGCCAGTTTTGGCCACTGTTTTGCCGTCGGTACATACACACTTAGCTGCTTGGTTTCAAAATCTCGGGCAGTCAGCTTTTTGTACGCCTCCAGGCGCTTCGTGTGCCAGTCGTGCGATTCACTGAGCAGTGTGGCAGCCAGCAGCTGTGGTACCGGCTCGTGTTTGAGCATACTGTCCATACTGCGGTAGCCGAGCTTTTTCATGGTAGCTTTGGGCTGCAACTTCTTGAGTAACTGGCGCATGACGGATTGTTTTATAACGAAGGCCTGTTTGTGTACCTCCAGTTTGTCGAGTTTGCGTTTGACTGCTTCGAGCACCTCTATCGAAGAACCGGCTCCCAGAACGCCGAGAGATTCGCGGACGCGCGCTTCGTCCTCGCGCAGCCGCACCTGCAACGCCTCGAACAGTTCCGGCCCTGTCGTGTCACGCGGGTCCAGACCAAGTTCGCGTATCTTTTCCCGGCTTTCGTTTACCACCTGCATCATCAGCGCAATGTCGGCAGAGGGCTTCCCCGCCGCCTGCTCCAGCCGCTGAATCTGTTGCCGAAAGCCCGGTTCGGCTGCCCCCAAAAGTTCTGCTAGTACCTTCGCCATATCTTACCTACCAGATTACCACAAGCAGCGTTTCCGAACCAGCCGCCACCCCATCTAGGTTCACTAAACTAAAACGGAACATCCCGTAAACTTGGAGATGTAAAGCTACCAAGTAAAGAGGAGATGTTCCAATGTCAAAACTACCAGATATTCCTGGGAATAAAAAGTGCTGGCTGGT